>JAPHRL010000210.1 GCA_026195755.1 Kangiella sp.
CATGCTGTTGCGGTGAACGCAGGTTACAAGGGTCTTTGAAAGTAATCCAAGGATGACCCGTTTCGAACAACATTGATAACATTTTGCGCCATAGAACATTTGCAGGAATGGTCTTAGCGGTTTTGATCTTGCCGTATTTAGCCATTTCTTCGTAGTATTCGTAACGCTCTTCGAACTCTTTACCGTAAAGGTCGTGCAAATCAGGCACTTCGTTCGGGCTGAATAATGTCCAATCACCATCGGAGCTGACGCGTTTCAGGAACAAGTCAGGCACCCAGTTGGCAGAGTTCATATCGTGAGTACGACGACGATCATCACCGGTGTTTTTACGCAGCTCAAGGAATTCCTCGATATCAATGTGCCAGGTTTCAAGGTAAGCACAGACCGCGCCTTTACGCTTGCCGCCCTGGTTGACTGCAACTGCAGTGTCGTTAGCCACTTTCAAGAAGGGCACAACACCTTGTGATTTGCCGTTAGTGCCTTTGATGTAAGCTCCAAGGCCACGTACTGGCGTCCAGTCGTTACCTAAACCACCGGCAAATTTTGACAATAGGGCGTTATCTTTAATCGCGCCGTAAATGCCGTCGAGGTCATCAGGAACATTGGTCAGGTAGCAGCTTGAAAGCTGAGGACGCAAAGTACCTGAGTTGAATAGAGTAGGAGTTGAGCTCATATAGTGGAATGTAGATAGCACATCATAGAACTCAATCGCACGCGCTTCACGATCATCTTCGTTGACCGCCAAGCCCATCGCCACACGCATCCAGAACACCTGAGGAAGTTCGATACGGACTTCGTCTTTATGGATGAAGTAGCGGTCGAATAGCGTTTGAATGCCTAGGTAAGTAAACAGCATGTCACGCTCAGGCTTGATGGCATTAGCGATCTTGTCGAGATCAAAGCTCAGAAGCTCTGGACTTAACAATTCATTTTCAACGCCAACGCTCAAGTAAGCCTTGAAGGCTTCTGGATAGATCGCGTTCATTTCACTTTGTGTGGCGCGTTTTGCAACACCGAGTTCTCTTAGAGCTTCAGAGCGAATGCTATCTAACAGTAAGCGAGCAGTTACGTAAGTATAGTTTGGCTCTTTCTCGATCATGGTACGAGCGGTCATGACCAATGCCTGGTAGGCGTCCTTAATAGCAACGCCATCGTACAAGTTACGCATGGTATCTTTAAGGATTTGGTCTGGTTCAACGTCAGACAGATCTTTACAGGCTTCAACCACAACCGTATGCAAACGTTCAACATCTAATGGGCGTTTACTACCGTCTTCAACCGTCACCATTACCTGATTGTCGCCAACCAGAGCATCAAGCTTGGCTGTGTCGCGAGCGGCGCGTTCGCGTGAACGTTCTTCACGGTATAACACATAAGAACGAGCGACTTTTTGTTCACCATTACGCATCAAGGCCAGTTCAACCTGATCCTGGACGTCTTCAATATGGATGATACCGCCGCCAGGCATTCTGCGTTTGAACGCATCAGTGATTTGCTTGGTTAATTGACGTACCGTTTCGTGCACACGGCTGGAAGCTGCTGCTGCTCCACCTTCGACGGCTAGAAACGCTTTGGTCATGGCGACTTCGATCTTGCTGTCGTCATATGGCGTCACTTTTCCATTACGGCGAATAACCCGAATCTCACCTGGTTTGGTAGCTTCGATTTCCGGACGGGATGGTGTATTAGTTGGTGTTTTGGCAGCTGATTGTTCAGGTTTGCTGACTTCGGTTTCCATTATTCCTCCACAGACCTCTTTGCATTATTTGCCGATTGGCTGTTTTTTGTTCGTTTTTTGACTGAGATTACAGAGAATCAACAAGTTAGACGAACTTCTTGATTCACTATATATAGTTAGTTGCTGTCGCAATGGATACAAGATAGTGCGTTTTTTAACGCTTGGCAAGAGTATATCTTGGGGAATTTTCTGTGGATAAATTGTTAGCAAATGGTGGGTAAGTCGGGAGGCCTTGCGGGGCTTGGGCTTGCGCTGGATCAAGCGTTTTAAGTCACATTTGCATTTTTTTAAAATTGGTTAAAAATTTTACAAAGAAATGTGATCTGGATACACGATCAAGTGCTTCACATCCAGGTCGAACCCTATATCTTGTGATAGAGGATAGTCATGGTGGCTAGGAAAAATAGCCTTTAACTGTTCTCTATTCGCCAATTCCAGCTCATATTCGATGATCGCGCCTTTAAAGACCTTGTGAGTGACTTTTCCGCGCAGCGGGGAGTTCATATTGGGTTTAACGTCATCGGGGCGCATCAGCACCAGAACGTGGTCATTGGGCGCAAATGTTTGACCATTGGCGATGGTGAAATTACCGAGCACGGTATTGACGTGTTGATGATCGGAAATTTGGCCTGCGATGAAATGCCCTTCGCCAATAAAGGAAGCGATTTGCGCATCTACGGGTTTGTGGTAGAGGTTATAGGGCGTATCCCACTGTAACAATTTGCCTTGATGCATCACACCAATGTAGTCGGCCATGGCAAAAGCTTCTTGTTGATCATGAGTGACTAGCAAGCTAGCAATATTCTGCTCTTTTAAAAGGCCTTTGAGTTCCCGCGCCAATGAGCGGCGAAGGTGTGTATCCAGGCTGGAAAAAGGTTCGTCCAATAAAATCAATTGAGGGCGCGGGGCGATACTGCGGGCTAGGGCAACGCGTTGTTGTTGACCACCGGACAACTGATGGGGATAACGCTTCTCCATAGCTTCCAGGCCCACCAGCTCCAGACACTCCTGCACCCGTTCACGTCGTTCTTTTCGCGTCAGATGGCGTAAACCAAAGGCCACGTTATCGAAGATATCTAAATGAGGGAAGAGAGCATGGTCCTGAAATACTAAGCCCAAATGACGTTTTTCAGGCGGTAGGGCGAAATCGGGTTTCGAACAGAACTGCCCATGAATACTGATAAAGCCTTCATAAATCGGCTCGAGCCCGGCGACCGCTCGTAATAGAGTTGTTTTTCCGCAACCACTGGGACCTAAAAGACAGGCACTATCACCTGCTTTGAGCTTAAAACTGATATGGTTAACAATGACTTGTTCGCCGTGGCGACACTGAACATTGTCCAGTTGCAGGATAGGGTGCTCGCTAAATTCGCTCATAGATGGTGAATTATCTGCCCTTAACAGTGCCTAATTGAAACTAATTCTCATTTAGTAACGCATTGTAGCGACAAGAATTCCGATTGCATAGATGCAGATCAAGATTTCTTGCGATTAACGGTGCTCATCGCCCTTGAAAAGCGTTATAATCGCCGCCATCTGATACAGGGTCGGGCGCCCCATTAACAAATTTCGAGGTTTTACATGAGCGACACTATTGAGCAAATCAAACAACAGATTGCAGACAACAAAGTTTTAATTTACATGAAAGGTTCACCGAAACTACCGATGTGTGGTTTCTCAGCTCAAGCAGTACAGGCGTTGATGCAGTGTGGCCATGAATTTGCCTATGTTGATATTTTGCAAAATCCAGATATTCGCGCAGAGCTTCCAAAATACGCTAACTGGCCAACTTTCCCACAGTTGTGGGTTGATGGTGAGCTATTGGGCGGTTGTGACATCATTCTAGAGATGTTCCAACAGGGTGAGTTACAAGAAGCTCTTAATGAGTCTTATGGTACCCAGCCTGAGTAAAACATCGTTTTACCCAAACAGCTAATATGATTAAATGCCGCTATATGCGGCATTTTTTTATGGAAGGAAAAATATGGAACACAATAAGCACATAGCACTGTTTGTCGATGCGGATAATGCTTCGAGCAAATATTTCGATTTGATTTTATCGGACCTTGCTAACCATGGCATGGTCATTATTCGCAAGGCCTATGGCAACTGGAAAAATGCTAACCTGAAAGGCTGGGAAGATATTCTATTAGAGTTTGCCATTCAGCCAATTCAGCAATTTGATTTAACTAAAGGAAAGAACGCAACTGATCTGGCAATGGCCATTGATGTGATGGATGTTCTGTATGGAAAGGATGTTGATGTCTTTTGCCTGGTCACTTCCGATTGTGATTTTACTCCTTTGGCCACCCGTCTTATTAACGAAGGCAAGCTGGTTTTTGGTTATGGCGAAACCAAGACCCCCGATGCTTTTCGCAATGCCTGTACCCGGTTTTTAGAATTGGGTGCCAAGCTGGACAATACAGAAGTTTCGAAATTCTCTCCGAGTAAGCTTAAGCAAGATACCAAACTTATCGAACTTATCAGGAACGCTATTGAAATGACTTCGGATGATGATGGCTGGGCTTCATTAGGTCCTATCGGCTCTTTTATAGCTAACAAATCATCGATTGATATTCGCAATTACGGTTATAAGAAGTTAAGCGATCTGATTAAGGTTATTGATTTGTTTGAGACCAAATCTTTTGGCACCAACTTGAAGGTTAGAGATAAGAAGCAAAAGAGCGGTAAATAGCATGAAAGTTATCGGCCATCGTGGCGCTATGGGGCTGGCTCCCGAAAATACTTTATTATCTTTTCGCAAAGCATTAGAGCTTGGAGTCGATGGTGTTGAGTTTGATGTGCAAAATATTGATGGTCATTTACTGGTCTTTCACGATGATACTCTGGAAAGAACGACCAATGGCTCAGGCTTACTACTCGATCACTCAATAGACTATTTGCGTAGTCTTGATGCAGGGCAGGGCGAGAAGATTCCTTTGCTGCATGACGTCATTGAGCTGATTAATATCGATACTTTTATTAATATCGAACTCAAAGGATTGCGAACTGCTAGTCTGGTTATGGAATTGGTGAAAATGCTCGATAAAGACCGGTATAAAAAAGAAAACTTTATTATCTCGTCGTATTTGTACTCTGAGTTATTTTTGGTACGCCAACTTGATCCTGATATACAAATTGGTGTTATCGCTGATGAGTTACCCGATGTCGCATTGAGCTTTGCACGCGATGTCAACGCCTATAGTTTTCATCCAAGTTTAAGCCTGGTTAGCAAGGAGCTTGTGGAAAAAGTACATGAGGAAGGGATGTTGCTTTACGTCCATACTGTGAATGACCCTGACAATATTGCTAAAGTGAAAGCGATGGGTGTTGATGGTATCTTTACCGATTATCCCGATAGAGTTAGGTAGCTTTAGGGGAAGCCCGTGGTGAATGACATGAAGTCAGAGTGGTGCTTAAAGAAGCCTCATAAAAAAGGGCAGCAGTTGCTACCCTTTGTTCGAAAAGCTCTCGACTAATTTCCGCCTTCCTTCATTTTTTCAGCCAGATAATTTTGTATACCGATTGTATCAATCAAACTTAATTGAGTTTCCAACCAGTCGACGTGTTCTTCTTCACTTTCAAGAATGTGATTGAGAAGATCGCGACTAACATAATCACGAACTTCTTCACAGTACTTGATGCCATCGCGTAAGTCTGGAATCGCATCAAGCTCTAAAGCTAAATCACACTCCAGCATCTCTTTGGTATTTTCACCGATGCGTAAACGGCCCAAGTCTTGTAGATTGGGTAGGCCTTCCAAAAACAGAATACGCTCAATCAGCATATCCGCATGCTTCATCTCATCAATCGATTCTTCGTACTCATGATCGGCCAGCTCTTTTAAGCCCCAATCCTTGTACATGCGCGCATGCAAAAAATATTGATTGATAGCAACTAATTCATTGCCCAATGCTTGGTTAAGAATTTCTATAACTTTTGCGTCGCCTTTCATTGTTTTTAATCCGATAGTTAAGAATGTATTCAACGATTGTACGACTTTGACCTGGATCAAGCAAGTTTGAAGAGACGTAACTTATTGAATTTAAATGTAAATTAGAATGATTGCCAAATGGTATGAGTTCTTATTTGAGAGTGGTTGTTGAAAAAAAATATTATGGAGTGGTATATAAAATTAAGTTATCAGTCTTAAGAACTATTAGTCGACTCAGACTGAGTAGCTAAGTTTAGCACCAATAAACCCCTTTTGATTGAGTTGAGTAGTAGCCAAGACATAGCAATTCAAATCTGTGACTGATAGGAATCCCTTTAGGGAGATGGAACGTATTTTACGGCACCCAAGGGGGCAGACCCTGCGTTAAGTGGCTTGGCGGAGACGAAGGAAGTTGAGCGAAGCGAAACCTCAATCACGGGGTGGTCTTCTTTTATGAAGTACATCCTGTACTTCACCCTTCGCGCCAGCTTTGCTGTTCAAAATCGTTCCCGACGGTTTTGTGGTTACTCAGAGCAAGACAAATTTGTCTGGAGCAAATTTGAACAGCGGAGTGAACGACGCTGGCTTTAGCAGAATACAAGGATGTATTCTTTAAAAGTAACTCGCTGAGTAGCGAAATAAGGCGGCCGAAGGAAGTGTCCTCGGTAAGGCGCTTGTTGTGAATAATAACTGAGCAGTGTTGCTGGTAACTATTGCAGAAAGGCAGATATAAAAAAAAGCCACTCATGAGGAGCGGCTTTCTGAAGTAGAGACTGCTTTGCTATTTTAAGGCTTTGCCTAAAGTTGCATCCACAAAACTCGGTGTTGTTTGCGGGTCAAATTGTGTGACCTGACTATGATGCTCGCGCAAAATCTGCTTTGCAGTGACTGCACATTTACCACATTGGGTAGCAACGCCAAGCTCTTTATTCAGGCAACGCATACTGGATGCGCCGTTGAAAGCAGCGTCTTTAATTTGCTTATCTGTGATAGCTTTACAAAGGCAAACGTACATAGTAGTTGGGTAAAAAGTGTTCGATGCTTAAGATTATATCTAAATGCGAATGATTGTCAACTGCTCTTGCATTGGCATTTAGAATTTATTTTATCCAAATCAACAAGAAAGGATTGGGCTGTTGATTGGCTTACAGGCAAAAAAAAGGCCACACGAGGTGGCCAGGGGAAGTGTCACAAATAACTTCCTTGTTTCAGACGAGTCTGTTGAATACAGATTTCAATAACAAGATTGCAACAGCACGCTTTGCAACAACACAGTTGGGAACTGATAAAGTGACCTTAGCGTACTACCTGTGAAGGTGGCGTGAAATCCAGCTTTAAATTATTAACTAGTTGAATTTATTGGCTATTTCAGCAACGCGTGTCCCCAGTAAGCGCGCAGTTTCACGATCGCTCTGCAGTGGAGCAAGGTCGGCACCCTGATCAGTATTGCTTTGTGCCATGGCTCCTAAGTAGCTACCAATACGGTTTAAATCATCAGGCGAACCCTGAGTGCTATTATTACCAGGCATAATTCCTAAACTGACCCACAGCATGCTCTGTTGGGCTGCAAATACTGATAGCTGAATTAAAGTATTGAGCTTGTCGCCGCTCATAGACCCTGAATTGGTGAAACCTGCTGCTAGTTTGTCTTTCCAGCCTTGCTCTGCCCATACCTTGGAGGATTTATCCATAAAAGCTTTAAAATCAGCACTCACGCTACCCATATAAGTGGGGCTACCAAAAATGATGGCGTCCGCCTTAGCTAATGTATCCCAATGCTCATCGACTTCACCAACAGCAACCAGAACTGCATCCGTATCAGCGTCAAGAGCCCCTTGATGTACCTGCTCTGCGAGTACTTTAGTGTGGCCATAACCACTGTGATAAACCACAACAACTTGCTTCTTGCTCATATTTAACTCCAAATTGAATGTATTGACTTGATGGAATGACTGTAACTGGTTTATAGTTATGCGTGAAATGCATCAAAAAGATAGTTGTTATGCAAACCGAGAATATTCGTTCCTTAGATATGAATTTGCTGGTGCTACTGGATGTACTGCTTGAAGAAAAACATATTTCTAATGCCGCGGATCGACTTCACATGAGCCAACCGGCAGTCAGTCGCTCTTTACAAAGACTGCGGGAAATGCTGGATGATCCTTTGTTGGTAAGGGTTGGAAACGGTTATCAGTTAACTGACAAAGCGACGGAGTTACAGCCGAGGCTTAAAAGCTGGCTCGCTGATTTTATGTGCATGATCCAGCCGGAAAAGTTTGACCCGGCAAAAGCCAAAGGCGAAATCAGCATTATGTCGATGGATTTAGAGATGAGCCTGTTCATGCCCAACCTATGGCAAGATTTACAAGCTCAGGCGCCTAACGTTGCGTTGCGCTCTTTTAATATTCGTCCCGATGGGATTTCTTTGCTGGAGCAGGGTGACATCGATTTTCTGGTTGGTGAAGAAGACAAGTCATTTGAAAGTACCAAGTATCATAGCTTCCACCTGATTCAGCATGATTTTGTATTAGTCATGTCAAAGCAGCATAGGCTGGCAAAACAAAAATCAATCAGTCTTGACGAGTACTTAAAGCAACGACACGGACTGGTGACGGTAACCGGTAAAGGTAAGCCTTTCATTGACCGTACTCTCGAAAAGCAGGGACTATCACGAAAAATTGCATTGTATGTGCCCACTTTTCACTTAGCGCTGGATATTTGTAGCCGCACCGACCTGATGTTTTCGATGCCGCGTCTGGTGGCGGAAAAAGAATGCGATCGCTATGGTGTGGTTATGAAGGAAATGCCCTTGAAACTGCCGAAACTGGACATATATCTTTACTGGCATGAACGACAACATCAGACAGCGCTGCATAAATGGTTCAGAACCCTGATGCGAGAAAGTTTTGAGCAAACCCGTAAGGGTATCAGCGCCCACTCAGTGATAGCCCCCAATTACTGAGTTAAGTGTTGTCGTTCAAGTTTTATACAGCAAAAAAAGACTTTTAATCTTTTGTGAAAGGTCTTAAGAATTATTGCCATATCAGCGTATAATACGCACACCTAAAATTGAATAAACACACTCTTGGAGGAAATAATGGGAGTATTAGTAGGCCGCAAGGCACCAGATTTCACGGCAGCAGCAGTATTAGGCAACGGCGAGATCGTAGAAGACTTTAACTTTGCCGAAAAAACCAAAGGCAAGCCAACTGTTGTCTTTTTCTACCCGTTAGACTTCACATTCGTATGTCCATCAGAATTAATTGCATTCGACCACCGTCTTGAAGAGTTCAAAAAGCGTGGCGTAGAAGTAATCGGTGTTTCAATCGATTCTCACTTCACTCACAACGCATGGCGTAACACCGACATCAACAACGGCGGTATTGGCCAAGTTGGTTATACCCTGGTAGCTGACGTAAAACACGAAATCTGCCAAGCGTTTGATGTTGAGCATCCAGAAGCAGGTGTCGCTTTCCGTGGCTCATTCCTAATCGACAAAGATGGCGTTGTTCGCCACCAAGTAGTTAACGACCTACCACTAGGCCGTAACGTTGACGAATTAATTCGTATGGTTGACGCGCTACAATTCCACGAAGAGCACGGCGAAGTTTGCCCAGCAGGTTGGAA
>JAPHRL010000176.1 GCA_026195755.1 Kangiella sp.
TCATTAGCGCTTGGCGCCAGTCAGTGGCAAACGCTAACACGGGTCGTTATTCCAACCGCTAGTCCGGGTATTTTCTCAGCGTTGATGATTGGTCTTGGGCGCGCCGTTGGTGAAACTATGATCGTGCTAATGGCGACAGGTAATACGCCAATCATGGATATGAACATATTTGAAGGTTTCCGTACATTATCAGCCAACATTGCGGTTGAGATGCCTGAATCGGAAGTGGGCAGCTCCCACTATCGTGTATTGTTCCTGGCTGCATTTGTGTTGTTCTTATTTACTTTTGTTTTTAACACCATTGCAGAAATTGTGCGCCAGCGTTTGCGCAATAAATACGGTTCACTCTAAACCCAATAAGAATTGATGAAGAATATTAAGCGAGTTGAATGATGAGTAAAAAATTCTTTCAAGGCGGACAACATTGGGTTTGGCTCAATGCGGGCGCTATCAGTATTTCGATATTGATGGTGGTTGGGCTTCTATTATTGATTGCCTATCGTGGTCTGATTCATTTCTGGCCAGCAGATGTGCAAACATTTACGCTCGATGTTGATGGAAAGCAGGAATTAGTACTTGGCGAAATTCATAGCCATGAAATAGACATGCAGGATGGCAAAGAACGCGAACAATACCTTATAAAAATGGGTAATCGCGATATGTATGGCATTGACTTCCGTTGGCTAAATCTCGACAAGGTTGAAGGCACCGAAATCCATGAAGATGTGGTGGTGGTTGAGCGTCGTGAGTGGGGCAATGTTTACGGCTTTGTCAAAACGGTCAATTTTGATGGTCAAGTGATTGAAGGTGATTTTGATGCGCTGGCAAAAGTCGTCGAGCGTGCCACAGAATTGCATGAACAAATTCGTGATATTGAACGAGATGATATTGGTGGCATCAATTATTCGATAGAGCAGTTGCGTCTCGAAGAGCGTCGTCTGGAAATTGAAGGTGAGTTAACAGAAGAGGCCAAAGCTGATTTAGATAGACGTAGGCAAGAGTTTCAGCAGTCGTTTCAATCCTTTCAGGCAGAACTAAAAGATTTGTATGCACAAATTCAGAGAGACAGTGCGGTATTTGAATTGGTTGATGGGCGCACCATTAGCGTAACTGCCAATAATATGGTGCGTGCATTCCAGCCTAACAAAATGGGAATTTTGGAAAAAACGGGTCATTATTTTTCAAAACTAGGCGAGTTTATATTTGATGAACCTCGTGAAGCCAATACCGAAGGCGGTGTCTTCCCAGCTATTTTTGGTACCGTAATGATGGTGTTGTTGATGTCGGTGGTGGTTACACCGTTGGGTGTCGTTGCAGCGGTATATATGCGCGAGTATGCAAAGCAAGGCCCGTTAACACGTACCATTAGAATTGCAGTCAATAATCTGGCGGGGGTTCCTTCCATTGTATACGGTGTGTTTGGTTTAGGCTTCTTTGTATATTTCCTCGGTGGTTCTATCGATGATTTGTTTTATCCCGAAGTGAAGCCTGCACCTATGTTCGGTACTCCAGGTTTAATTTGGGCATCATTAACCTTGGCTCTATTAACATTGCCGGTGGTGATTGTTTCTACAGAGGAAGGCTTGTCGCGAATTCCTAAGTCGATTCGTGAAGGTAGTCTGGCGTTGGGTGCAACCAAATTTGAAACCTTATGGAAAACAGTATTACCGATGGCCAGTCCAGCCATGATGACTGGTTTAATTCTAGCTGTCGCGAGAGCCGCAGGTGAGGTTGCGCCTTTGATGTTGGTTGGTGTTGTCAAACTGGCACCAACGTTACCACTGGATGGTAATGCGCCGTTTCTGCATTTAGAGAGAAAGTTTATGCACTTGGGTTTTCATATCTACGACGTTGGCTTCCAAAGTCCCAATGTTGAAGCCGCGCGTCCATTAGTTTATGCCACTGCCTTGTTGCTGGTATTAATTATTATCCTATTGAATGTGGCAGCCATTAAGATTCGTAACAATTTACGCGAAAAGTATAAAGCGCTAGAACAGTAGTTGAACTGCCAAGCGACAATACTTTGAGCAACCAAAAGGTGACTAACATGACACAAGAGCGGACACAAGATCAGACACAAGAACTGAATATGAAAAATGATACAGCGAAAACCGAAACCTATAATCCTTTAGCGGGTGAAAAAATTGCTATTGAGGTTGAAAAGCTCAATCTATTCTATGGTGATAAGCAAGCCTTGTTTGATATCGATTTGCATATCCCGGAAAAGAAAGTAACCGCTTTTATTGGACCATCGGGTTGCGGTAAATCCACATTGTTACGCTGCTTCAACCGTATGAATGATCTGGTTGATATTGCACGCACCGAAGGACAAATACGTCTGGCCAATCAGAATGTTTACGGCCCAGGTGTTGATGTTGCCGAATTGCGCCGCAAAGTCGGAATGGTGTTTCAAAAGCCAAACCCCTTCCCTAAATCGATTTATGAGAACGTTGCTTATGGTTTGCGGTTGCAGGGCATAAATAAACGTCGTGTGCTAGATGAAGTGGTAGAGTGGGCGCTTAAGGGTGCTGCACTTTGGGATGAAGTTAAAGATCGTCTGCACGAAAATGCGTTAGGTATGTCGGGCGGTCAGCAGCAACGACTCTGTATTGCTCGAGCGATTGCGGTTCAACCTGAAGTCTTGCTGCTGGATGAGCCAGCTTCTGCGCTGGATCCGATTTCGACGTTGAAAATCGAAGAGTTAATTAATGAATTAAAGAGTGATTACACTATTGTTATCGTCACTCATAACATGCAGCAAGCAGCCCGTGTTTCGGACTATACTGCCTTTATGTATATGGGTGACATGGTTGAGTTTGATAATACAGATACCA
>JAPHRL010000233.1 GCA_026195755.1 Kangiella sp.
CAGCAGGTTTCCGCATATCTCATAGAGATCACCTTCATTTAGCAAAACTTGAATCGATGCAGGAATATCAATGCTGATTTCAGCCGCCTTATGTGAATAAACTTTCTCCAGCCCTTTTACTAATTTAGTAATAGCAGGCTTTAGCGGAATTGCTTTCATCATAACTTGTGGGCCACTGGTGGCACGTTGTAGCTGATAACCGACGATCTGATTCATTCGCAATAACTGCTCGCCACAAACTCTTTCTAAATCTTTTTTGTCAGCTTCATTTTGTAATGCGGCCTGCATCACTGCCAGTGGTGTTTTAAGGCTATGAGCAAGATTGCCTAGGGTCTCTTTATAACGTTTACTCTGGTGGCGCTCGTTACTGATAAAACGGTTAATATTATAAGTGAGCAATCGAATTTCTTGAGGGTACCTATCGGACAATTTCTCCAAAGCTCCCTGTTCAACTTTTCGCAACTCTTTAACCGCTTGCCGGATTGGTTTTAACGTCCAGCGTAGAACCACAAATAGAATTAAAATAAGCGAAGCTGCCAAGCCCGCAAGCCACATCCAAAGAGTATTCCGATAAGCGTCAATCACTTGATTAAAGGGGCGCTTATTCTCAAGTATAACGAAATGATAGAGTGAAATTTCTCCGCTTTCAGACTCCCACTCAGCTATGAAATGGAATTGAAAGAAACTCTCCTCTCCAAGTGAAATGGAATCGAGTGTAGCTTCACCGGGTAAGGTTAAAGGTAATGGGATCTTGCCCTGCTCAATGGCGTAGGTGGCTGACTGCGATTGCCAGATGAGGCTTTCGGTTTCATCGTATACTAATGCCGAAATGCCACTTCCGTATTGATTGAAACGTTTATCGGAAGGAATTTCCTCAGGTAAATACAGCTCTCCCGGCTCCAATTGATCGGCGACCGATAGCAAGCTGTAAAATTGCGCAAAAAGTCTTTCGAACGTTGCTTGACGAATTCCTGCTTGATAAGTGTTTAAAAGAATAAAACTCATCGCAGCAATAAAAAATACCAGCACAATACTGGTATTTAATAAAATTCGCTTTTGAAGGGAGTATGAAGCTTTTTGATTCACAGATCTGCTCTTAATCGGTAACCTCGACCACGCAGAGTATCAATTGGCTTTATGGTACCCTCGGGGTCAATTTTCTTTCGCAGTCTTCCGACAAACACTTCTAACACGTTAGAGTCACGATCATAGTCTTGAGCATATAGATGCTCAGTTAATTCAGTCTTGGACACTACCTTGTCAGGGTTAAGCATCAAATATTCCAAAACCTTATACTCATAAGCGGTTAAGTCCATAACTTCACCGTTGACCTTCACCTCCTGCTTTAGACTATCCAGGCTAATAGGTCCTTTGGTAATTTCTGGTTTGGCATAACCTGATGCACGTCGTAACAGTGCATTAATTCGAGCTAAGAGTTCCTCTGTTTGGAATGGTTTAACCAGGTAGTCATCTGCACCAGCAGCCAAACCGTCAACTTTATCTTGCCAATGGCCACGTGCGGTCAAGATTAATACAGGAAATTGAACGTCTTCGTTACGCAAAGTAGCAATCACTTCCATGCCGGAAATATCAGGAAGACCCAAGTCAAAAATACCTAAATCAAACTGATATTCCCGCGCCAGGTATAAAGCTTCCTCACCATTAGGAGCCTCTTCAACAACATAGTTATTTGCTTTTAAAGCACTAACCAGCTGCTCACGTAACGCATCATCATCTTCGACCAATAAAAGCTTCATTGTCTCTCTCCACCCCATCCCTAAACGGGAACTTCCTAAATACCGCTAACCAATAACTCGACCATTACAAGCATTCACTAATAGATGTCGAACACGCCCTGAAGAGCTGAGTACTTTTACCCGATAAACAGGAGGCTTACGGTTCATATTAAGCGATGCAGACAACACTCTTTCATTTGTGTGTCTAGCGACAGCACTCATAGCTGCGCTTTTGCCAATTGGAACACAGGATTGATCCTGACGCTCCAGCTGAGTATCAATACGAATATTTGCAGCTTCAACCTTACCCAAAGCAAGGATTAAAGATGCAACGATAATAATATAAATATATTTCATAATAACCTTTATTCAGTGCTATGACATTTAATGTCTGTAACCACGTCCGGGCCTTACACTAACTTCAACATCAACCCAGCGCCCAGGATCATAATCCATAAAAGTCGTAAAACGCTGGCCTTTATATTTATAGGTGACATTATAACCAACAATAGCGGCATGACCATAACGGCTTTCGCTTACTTCACAACGGTAATGACTGTTACGTCCTTTATCGGCTACTGACTGGCCAATGACAGAGCCTACCACAGCCCCAGCAACCGAACCAAGACGCTTTTCGCCTCGGTCACCGCCAAGCTTATAACCCACTACACTCCCCACGACCGCACCGACAATGGAGCCTTTACGGCGCTCACGATCTGAACTTACGGTGTAACAGCGCTCTCTTGGGTAGCGACTTTCGCTATAGCCCGAAACAGGCTCAACGTACATTACTTTTGCACGTGTATAACGAGTATTCTCGTAGCGAGAAGAATCGTAGCGAGAAGA
Organism: Kangiella sp.; assembly: GCA_026195755.1. Taxonomy (GTDB): domain Bacteria; phylum Pseudomonadota; class Gammaproteobacteria; order Enterobacterales; family Kangiellaceae; genus Kangiella. Next base: position 2,583 of record JAPHRL010000233.1, read on the forward strand.
ATCGTAGCGAGAAGAATCGTAGCGAGAGTCTGCATAAGGACGATCATCATGACTGGCTTGCGCAGTGCTAGCTAAGCTTAAGCTAACTAAAATCGATGTGATAAATAATAGGCTTTTCATACACAATACCTCATATTGTGGACGGGAGCCTGCTCTGCAGGTCCCGTAGATTTAAGGTAAGTGTAGAAAGTTTAAGCTGAATGCTCTCTGAACTTATAAAAATAAAGGTTATTTTTTAGCAAACATCCGTTGTAATGCCAATAAAATGACAGCTCCGAGGGTTGCTGTCAGTAAGGTCTTGATATTAAAGCCCGATATCTCTCCAAAGCCCAAAAGACTTCCGACATAGCCGCCAATAATCGCACCAACGATACCGATGACAATGGTCATAATGATACCTGCACCTCTAGCGGCCGGAATAATTGCGCGAGCTAAAAGGCCTGCGATTAAACCAACGACAATCCACGTTAAAATTCCCATATCGATATACTCCTTCAGTTTATCAGTGACTTAACATGTATTTATTCAGGTCAATCCCAAATAATCATTTCTTGCTTTTTGTAGTGCTTTTCAATGATGGCCTGATAGTATTTCTCGACTTGCTGACGACGAATCTTCAACGTCGGTGTTATCAAACCATTCTCAGTTGTCCAAGCTTCATCTACAAATATGAGCTTAGTTAAACGCTCATGCTTTTCAAGTTGATTATTCAGCTTTTGCAAAGTTTGTTCTGTTTCTTGAGTAAATGCAGCACGATCCTTGATAGTTTTATTGTAAACCGAAGCAATCGCAACTGGTGCTGGCAAGCCATCGCCGATCACACATAAATGCTCAACACCTAATTCTGGCTCAAGTTTTGCCTCAATAGGTGCTGGCGAAACGTACTTTCCTTTTGACGTTTTGAAAATATCTTTAACCCGGCCTGTAATGAATAAAAAGCCACTTTCATCAATCATGCCGATATCACCAGTATGGAAAAAACCCTCTTCATCAATAACTTCTGCAGTTTTAAGAGGTTCCTTATAATAGCCTTGCATCAGACATGGGCTTTTCAGAAGGATTTCACCACTATCAGCAAGCTTTGCTTCAGCAGTCGGCATAGCGACTCCCACGGAGCCTTTTTTGCGACAACCTGGTTTACTGGCATGTGAAAAAGCCATCGTTTCAGTTAAACCGTAAGCCTCACAAATTTCCAGTCCAATACTGTCGAAAAAATCCATAGTAGCTCTCGGCAAAGCCGCCGCACCCGACAGAACGACTTTGGCTTTATCTAGCCCAAGCCCAGTTAATACCTTACGTCTGATAATGTTTTTGATAATCGGAAGCTTAAGCAAGAACCATAATTTTCTTTTCCCTACCTTGTCTTCTATACCTTGTTGAAACTTGAGCCAGATCCGAGGCACACCAAAAAATATGGTTGGTCGGACCGATACAATATTCTCCTGAAAACGATCCAGTGACTCGGTAAAAGAAATGGTGCTGCCAGTATGTATGCTGATAATTTCAGTCAGTTCCCGTTCCGCACAG
>JAPHRL010000234.1 GCA_026195755.1 Kangiella sp.
AATGGTTGTTTGCGTTCCATGTAGGTTTCAATAGTTTCCCACATGCGCATTTCTTTGCCTTCTGGCTCAAGACGCGCTAAGGAACCCTGTTTAACCGAACCATCTTCGTTGCGAACCATTTCGTTCAACAATTTCGGATTGGCGAAAGTAGCCCGTTGTGCAGTTAAATGGTCGCCACGGTGGGTTGCATAAGAGTTGTAGTCTTCTTCCGGCAAGCCCATTTTGTCTAGATAGGCACCTGCTGCGCTCGACTTTTGAATCGCGTTGGATGGTGACAGGTGATCAGTTGTGATGTTGTCACCTAACACTGCCAGTGGACGCATAGCTTTCATGGTGCGCTCGCCTGCCAACGCGCCTTCCCAATAAGGAGGGCGGCGAATGTAGGTGCTCTGTGGACGCCAGTCATACAACGGCGTGCTTTTCTCGCCCATATCGACTTTGATATCAAACATCGGCTCATAAACTGCGCGGAACTGTTCTGGCTTAACGTGTTCTTTGATAATCGAATCAACTTCTTCATCACTTGGCCAGATGTCTTTTAGGGTGACTGGGTTACCATCTTTGTCGGTTCCCAAGACATCTTTTTCGATATCAAAACGAATAGTACCAGCGATGGCATAAGCCACGACTAATGGAGGCGACGCCAGGAAAGCCTGGTCAGCATGCGGATGAATACGACCATCGAAGTTACGGTTACCCGATAACACTGCTGTCGAATACAAATCACGCTCTTCGATTTCTTGTTTGATTTTCGGATCAAGAGCACCGCTCATGCCGTTACAGGAAGTACAGGCATAACCGACCACACCAAAACCAAGATTTTCAAGCTCTGGCAATAGGTTTGATTCTTCAAGATAAAGGGTTACCGCTTTTGAGCCAGGTGCCAATGATGTTTTAACCCAAGGTTTACGGGTTAAGCCTAATTTGTTGGCGTTACGTGCAATCAAACCGGCGGCAATCATATTGCGTGGGTTACTGGTATTGGTACAGCTAGTGATGGCAGCGATAATACAGGCGCCATCCGGCATTTTGCCTTCTTCGGTTTCGATATGCTTGGCGATACCTTTGCTGGCCAGATCTGAAGTTGAAACACGCGCATGAGGGTTCGAAGGGCCTGCAATGTTGCGACCCACTGAGGATAAATCAAAGGTCAATACACGCTCGTACTCAGCACCGGTTAAACCATCCGCCCATAAGCCAGTTTGTTTGGCGTAGGTTTCTACCAGTTTTACATTCTCATCATCACGACCCGTCAGTGTTAAATAATCAATCGTTTGCTGATCGATATAGAACATGGCGGCTGTTGCGCCAAACTCTGGAGTCATGTTGGAGATAGTGGCGCGGTCGCCTAAGGTTAAGTGCGAAGCACCTTCACCGAAAAACTCAAGGTATGAAGAAACGACTCGTTCGTTACGCAAGAATTCGGTAATCGCTAACACGATATCGGTACTGGTGATGCCCGGCTGTGGCTTGCCTTTTAATTCAACACCAATAATGTCCGGAAGACGCATGTAAGAGGCGCGACCCAGCATAACGCTTTCAGCTTCAAGACCACCGACACCGACTGCGATAACACCTAATGCATCAACCATTGGCGTGTGGCTGTCAGTACCGACTAAAGTATCAGGGAAAGCAACGCCATCGCGTGCTTGAACTACAGGCGACATACGCTCCAAATTGATCTGGTGCATGATGCCATTACCCGGTGGAACAACGTTGACGTTTTCAAATGCTGTTTTACACCAGTTAATAAAATGGAAACGGTCTTCGTTACGACGATCTTCAATCGCACGGTTTTTTTCGAAAGCATCTTTTTCGAAACCCGCGTGCTCAACCGCTAACGAGTGGTCAACGATCAACTGAGTCGGAACCACTGGATTAACTTTAGAAGGATCACCGCCCTTCTCCGCGATGGCATCGCGTAAACCCGCCAAATCCACAAACGCTGTTTGGCCCAGAATATCGTGGCACACAACGCGCGCAGGAAACCATGGAAAATCCAGATCACGTTTACGCTCAATCAGCTGCTTCAAGGAATCCGTCAACGACTCAGGATCGCAACGGCGCACCAGATTTTCAGCAAGGACTTTTGAGGTGTAAGGAAGTTTATCGTAAGCACCCGGTTGGATGGCATCGACCGCTACACGCGTATCGAAGTAATCTAAGTTAGTGCCTTCAAGTTTCTTTCTGTAATTTGTGTTCATAAGTTTCCACACGATTGCGTTTGATGGATTTGGTTTTGTTGTGTTAAATCTATGCTGCACCCAAGGGCAGGCTTCGCTCGGATTCGCAGTGCTGGGTCTGCCCCTTGGGTGCATCGCCAGCCTACAAATTCGCTACTTATAGGTTGGGTTTACCCAAAGGGGCAGACCCAGCCTTGGCGTAACCCAACGTTTGCTTTAAAAGCGAAAAGCAGATTCTGAATCTAGTTCAGAATGACAAACCTGCGGGTTCTGTCGTAGCCTCGAAGGAGCAAAGCGTCTTCGAGGTCTTAAATCTCTACATGGTAGGGGCGCACCTGTGTGTGCGCCCGAAGTTTTTTAAAAGTCGCTGGCCCCCGCGGTCTCGCCGCGGAATGACAGCTATTTATAAAACATTTTAACGCTTGTCGATTGGAACGAACTTAGTATTCTCCGGCCCATTGTAGTTGGCACTTGGACGAATAATTTTGCCATCAACACGTTGCTCCATAACATGCGCTGACCAACCGGTGATGCGCGAGATTACGAAGATTGGTGTGAACATGGCTGTTGGGATGCCCATTTTGTTGTATGAAACGGCTGAGAACCAATCAAGGTTAGGGAACATTTTCTTTTCGTCCCACATGACTTGTTCCAAGCGTTCTGCAACGTCATACAATTTGGTGTCGCCCTGCTCTTCTGACAATTCTTTGGCAACTTTTTTGATCACTTCGTTACGTGGATCGGACACTGTATAAACTGGGTGGCCGAAACCGATAACGATTTCTTTACGCGCCAAACGTTCTTTAATGTCAGTTTCTGCTTGGTCGGCACTGTCGTAACGCATTTGGATATCAAGTGCTACTTCGTTGGCGCCACCGTGCTTTGGACCACGCAATGCGCCGATACCGCCACAGATCGCTGAGTACATGTCTGAACCTGTACCTGTGATCACTCGGCTGGTAAATGTTGATGCATTGAACTCGTGCTCTGCATACAGGTTCAATGAGATTTGCATGGCGCGCACCCATGAATCTGGGCATGGCTCGCCGTGTAACAAGTGTAGGAAGTGACCGGCAATTGACTCTTCGTCAGTTTCCAGATCAATGGCAACACCGTTGTGCGAGAAGTGGTACCAGTACAACAGCATGGATGGGAAAGAAGCTAACAAACGATCAGCAATATCTTTTGCTTCGTTCATCGGCTGGCTTTCGCGCTCTGGCAAAACGGTACCCAACATTGAACAGCCAGTACGCAATACATCCATTGGATGAGCGTTAGCTGGAATCAATTCCAATGCGTCTTGAACTAAAGCAGGAAGACCGCGAAGGGCTTTTAATTTGCGCTTATAGTTGGCAAGCTCTGCTTTGTTCGGCAACTTGCCATGAATCAATAGATGCGCAACTTCTTCAAACTCGCAGTTCTCTGCTAAATCTAAAATATCGTAGCCACGGTAATGCAAGTCATTACCGGTACGGCCTACGGTACACAATGCGGTATTTCCTGCCGCTACACCAGACAGTGCTACGGATTTTTTTGGTTTTGGTAAATCTGACATGGTTAACTCCTAGTCTGTTTTATTTCTTTTTGGCTTTTTCTTGCGCGAATAATTCATCGAGCTTTTGCTCGTATTCGTGATAGCCAAGATAGTCGTATAATTCTTCACGCGTTTGCATGATATCAATCACGTCGCGCTGATGTCCTTTCGCCAAAACGTCTTTGTAGAAAGTTTCGGCGCCTTTGTTCATGGCACGGTATGCACCACAACAATATAAAACGATATCGACACCAACACCTGCTAGTTCGTCACAAGAGAACAAGGGCGTTGCGCCAAATTCAGTGATGTTGGCAAGGAATGGAGCTTTAACGTGCTTACGGAAGGTTGCATAATCTTCCAGCGAGCGCATCGCTTCCGGGAAAATCATATCAGCACCAGCTTCGATACAAGCATTGGCACGATCAATGGCAGACTGCATGCCTTCGACGGCTAACGCATCGGTGCGCGCCATGATGACAAAGTTTTCGTCGGTACGTGCGTCTACTGCTGACTTGATACGGTCAACCATTTCTTGTTGGCTGACGATTTCTTTGTTGGGACGATGGCCACAACGCTTAGTCGCTACCTGGTCTTCCATATGGAAACCGGCAGCGCCGGCTTTGATGAGACCGCGCGTAGTACGAGCAATGTTGAATGCACCACCAAAGCCGGTATCAATGTCGACCATTAATGGCAGTGAACAGACGTCAGTGATGCGACGAATATCAACCAGTAAATCTTCAGCGGTTGAGATGCCTAAGTCTGGCATGCCTAGTGAATTGGCAGCAACACCACCACCTGATAAGTAAATGGCTTTGTGACCAATTTTTTCAGCCATACGCGCGGTATAGGCTGTAATGGTTCCCATTAATTGTAGCGGATGGTTTTCTTCGACCGCTTTACGAAATTTTAAACCTGCACTCATAATTTAAACCTTATTGTTTCTTGTGGTGCTTCGACAAGCACCTTGCTTTTTTACTCAAAGAGCAGATTCCCTAAAGGGATTCTCTCCGGTCGCCTGACTTTCGTTCAGGCAGGCAATTCTCCAGGAATTGCCACTGCATTTCCCACATCCTTGTGGGTCAGATGACATGCCTTAGAAGCCGGTGCGTCACGACGCACCCTACGACTTACATTAAGTCATGACGTTTGTGATTCAGAAAGCTCTTCTTTTAAAATATTCAGCTTTTCAAATATTTCCCATGTGACTGCCATTATGAAAAAAACAATCCACATCCACCAAATAACTGGGTCCCCACTTCCCCAATCATACTTCTCATGTAAAAGGCCCATTAAAAAGTAGTATGGTGCAGGCAAAAGAATCATTAAAATCAGTTGCCTCTTAATGCTACCTATCTTTTTTTCTAAAGGTAGTGACCTGTATTTTTTATATCTACTAGCCATAATTAGCTCGCTAACTTAACCTTCCAAACAGCCGGGCCGGTTTTATGCACAGACTCACCTTCAGAATCCACAGCCACGGTCACTGGCATGTCTTTGACGTCAAATTCATAAACCGCTTCCATTCCCAGTTCTGGGAAGGCGACGACTTCTGAATGTTTGATCGCTTTGGAGACCAGATAGGCTGCTCCGCCAACGGCCATTAGATACACCGACTTGTGTTTCTTGATGGCTTCGATGGCTTCATCACCGCGTTCTGCTTTGCCGATCATGCCAAGCAAGCCAGTTTTGTCGAGCATCATGTCGGTGAATTTATCCATACGCGTTGCGGTTGTTGGACCGGCTGGGCCTACCGCTTCATCGCCGACCGCATCCACTGGACCGACGTAGTAAATAAAGCGATTGGTGAAGTCGAGACCTTCCGGCAAGCCTTCGCCTGAATCGAGTAAATCTTTAATCTTTTTATGCGCTGCATCACGGCCGGTTAGAATCTTGCCGTTTAGCAACAGAACCTGACCCGGCTTCCAGCTAGCCACTTCTTCTGGGGTAATATTATTCATGTCGACGCGCTTGGCATCAGCAGCGGCTTCGTATTCCATGTCCGGCCAATCTTCGATTGATGGTGGAGTAAGAATAGCAGGCCCGGTGCCGTCTAATGTGAAATGAATATGACGTGTGGCCGCACAGTTTGGAATCATGGCGACTGGCTTGGAGGCTGCGTGTGTTGGCCAGTCTTTGATTTTGACATCAAGCACGGTAGTAACACCACCCAAACCTTGTGCACCGATACCGAGCTTATTCACTGCTTCGTAGATCTCAATACGCAGTTCTTCAACGCGATTACTCGGGCCGCGCTTCAATAGCTCCTGCATATCAATTGGATCCATCAAGGATTCTTTGGCCAATACCATGGCTTTTTCAGCAGTACCACCAACACCTATACCAAGCATACCCGGTGGACACCAGCCCGCGCCCATCTTAGGCACAGTCTCTACCACCCAATCGACAATCGAATCACTTGGATTGAGCATGACAAATTTAGATTTATTTTCAGAGCCACCGCCTTTCGCGGCACAGGTCACTTCAACTTTATCGCCCTTAACCATCTCAACGTGTACCACTGCTGGTGTATTGTCCTTGGAGTTAAGACGTTTACCCGCAGGATCCATCAATACTGAAGCACGTAACGGGTTATCAGGATTCAAATAAGCGCGACGAACACCTTCATCAACCATTTCCTGAATGGTCATGCCGCCTTCAAAGCGCGCGTCCATCCCTACTTTGACGAAAGCGCAGGCAATACCGGTGTCCTGACACACAGGACGATGGCCCATGGCAGACATGCGTGAATTGACCAGAATCTGTTTCATGGCATCTTTAGCCGCAGGGCTTTCTTCTTTTTCGTAGGCTGCGGTTAGCGCCTGGATAAAATCTTTTGGGTGGTAATAGGAAATATATTGAAAGGCATCAGCAACACTTGCAATAAAGTCTTCTGCTTTAATGGCGGCCATTAAGTCTCTCCCGTGGACGGCTCAGAATGAGTAAATTTGTGCTTCGCTATACAAGAAGCAAACAAACCTCTAAAATCGGCAGAACATTATACAGGCTGGCAATGGCGTTTCCCAAATTTTGGACGCTAATTATTCAGATTTAGCCACCAAATTGACTCTTTTTTAAACTATCTGCATGAAAAACACACAGAACACAGCTCAATTTGTTGAATTTCCTTACCGAGACCCAGCAGCCCTACGCAACCTTTTCTCCTGGTTCGCTAACGAGCCGTGGGCCTTATTGCTGGATAGCGGCAAAACCACTCATCAGGCAGCCCGTTTTGATCTGATTTTAGCGCGCCCACGAGCCACTATTCGCTTTAGCGGTGGTAAGACTGAGGTTACCGGTCTTGATCTGAAACTGAGCCATACGCCTTTCGAAGACTTGCGGCAGTTTTATCAGGCAGGCCTTGATGATTACCTGCCACTACCTAAAGAACTATCGCGTCTGCCCTTTCATGGTGGTATCGCAGGCTACTGTAGCTATGACCTCGGTCGCTACGTCGAAAAAATCCCAAACATTGCTGAAAAAGATATCCAATTGCCGGAGATGGCCTTTGGTTTGTATGAGTGGGGCTTTATTAGCGACCACCAACAGCAAAAATGCTATCTGCTTAAGTTTTCCGATTACTGCGAAACTTATTGGGAAGACATTATTCGAGAGTTCGAAGGCTATTACGAGCAGGCTGAAAAAACGAGCTTTGAAGACTTTCAATTAGCCGACAACTGGCAATCAAATATGAGCCAGCAAAGCTACACTGATAAATTCCAGAAAGTGCATGATTATATTCATGCAGGTGATTGCTATCAGGCCAATCTCGCGCAACGTTTCAAAGCACCATATCAAGGCCATCCCTGGAATGCGTATCTGAAATTGGCAGAACACAATCAAGCGCCCTTCTCGGCTTATATGAACCTTGAGCAACAACAGATTCTTTCTGTGTCGCCAGAACGCTTTATTGAAGTCAAAAAGCAAAAACACAAAAGCCACGTCATCACGCAACCGATTAAAGGTACCCGTCCACGCTCAAAAGATCCGATTGAGGACGAACGCCTATCCGATGAATTGCAAAATAGCGCTAAAGATCGTGCAGAAAATTTGATGATTGTTGATTTGCTACGCAATGATATTGGCCGCAGTGCAGCGATTGGCTCAGTCAAGGTTACTAAACTGTTTGAGCTACAGACCTTTACTTCAGTGCATCACCTGGTCAGTACGATTGAAGCTGATTTGGCGCCAAACAAAGATGCCATTGAATTATTGAAGTATTGCTTCCCTGGCGGCTCGATTACTGGCGCACCAAAAGTTCGCTCGATGCAAATCATTGAAGAGCTGGAACCGCATCGCCGCAGTATCTATTGTGGCTCAGTGTTGTATTATGACTTTAGGGGCATGTTGGATTCGAATATCGCTATCCGCACATTAGTCACTGAAAATGATACCATTTACGCATGGGGCGGCGGCGGCTTAGTCGCAGATTCCGAAGCGGACAATGAATATCAGGAAACGCTGCATAAACTGAGTAAGATTTTACCCGTTCTTAAAGATGATTAAACTGATTGAAATTGAAAAAGCTCTGGCGCGCGCTAACCAGATCACACCAAAGGAGACCACACTCAGACCAAGTGCGGTTCTAGTACCAATTGTTGAGCGTGAAGAAGGGTTACAATTATTGCTGACCCAAAGAACCTTTCACTTACGCCATCATGCGGGGCAAATCAGCTTTCCCGGCGGCAGCATGGATGACACGGATAAAGACTTAATCCATACCGCACTACGCGAAACTCATGAAGAAGTGGGTATTTCTGACAAGCTAATCGATGTTCTCGGTAAACTTCCATTACAACCTACAGTTTCAGGTTTTATGATTCAGCCCATAGTCGCGCAGGTACAGCACCATTATGAGATGCGCCTGTGTGAGGATGAAGTCGCCGACGCATTCGAGGTGCCGCTTGATTTTGTGTTAAATCCAGATAATCAAAATCACTTTTACAAAGAATACAATGGTCAGCGCTATTCGGTATATTCGATTCCGTATCAGGAGCGCAATATCTGGGGCGCAACCGCCAACATCATTGTCCAATTTTCGAAGCTTATCCACAGGCTCTAATCCCCCCCATTTTGCAATAACCTTCCCTTATAAAGCTTCTCTGGTCTGAGTAGCTAGCCATAGCAACTGCTACTTATAGCGAGTACAATCGGGGATATTAATTTTGATTAAATGATTGAGGTTTTACCTTGGCAATTAGCGTTTTTGACATGTTCAGTATTGGTATCGGCCCCTCCAGTTCTCATACCGTAGGACCGATGCGAGCAGCTCATCGTTTTATTGAATTTTTGACTGACAAAAATCTGTTAGCTTCGGTTGCCCGAGTCAAAGCCGAACTGTATGGCTCACTCGGTGCAACAGGTAAAGGTCACGGTTCTGATAAAGCGGTTATGATTGGTCTTGAAGGTCATCTTCCAGAAGACGTTGATCCCGACATTATTCCTGCCCGCCTGGAAACCATTCGTGGCGAGAAAAAAATTAAGCTGAACGGTGATTCCGAGATTAAGTTTAACGAAGATAAAGACTTAGTCATGCATCGTCGAAAATCATTACCACGACACTCCAACGGTATGATTTTTTTGGCCTTCGATAAAGACGGTAATGAGATTGCAAAGAAAACCTATTACTCAGTTGGTGGTGGTTTCGTAGTCAACGAAGATATCGACGCTGACACGCCAATCATGGAAGATGACACTAAAGTTAAGTACCCATTCACCAGTGCAGCTGAGCTTTTGCAAATCTGTAAAGATGAAGGGATTTGTATTTCTACTTTAATGCTGGAAAACGAAAAGTCCTGGCGTAGCGAGGAAGAAGTCAAAGCTAAATTACTTGAAATATGGCGTGTGATGGAAGACTGCATCAAGCGCGGATGTAATCGTGAAGGCATTTTACCTGGCGGCTTAAAAGTTAAACGTCGAGCTCCCGGTATTTATCGTAAGCTCAAATCTGACTCTAATGAAAATGATGTGTTACGTGCCATGGACTGGGTTGATCTATATGCGCTTGCAGTGAATGAAGAAAATGCAGCAGGTGGCCGAGTGGTAACGGCACCAACCAATGGTGCCGCAGGCATTATTCCGGCAGTACTGTTCTACTTTATGCGCTTCCATCAAAATGCTGATGAGAAAGCCGTTATTCGCTTTTTATTAACCGCTGGTGCAATTGGTATTTTATATAAATTAAACGCTTCGATTTCAGGTGCTGAAGTTGGCTGCCAAGGTGAGGTAGGCGTGGCCTGCTCAATGGCTGCCGGTGCGCTAACTGAAGTTATGGGCGGTAGCCCATTGCAGGTAGAAAATGCTGCTGAAATTGGCATGGAACACAACCTCGGACTAACCTGCGATCCTGTTGGTGGCCTGGTTCAGGTTCCCTGTATCGAACGTAACGCCATGGGATCTATCAAAGCCATTAATGCGGCTCGCTTAGCATTACGAGGTGACGGCGAACACAAAGTGTCACTCGATAAAGTCATTAAAACCATGTGGGATACCGGCATGGACATGCGCGACAAATACAAAGAAACAGCGCGTGGTGGTTTAGCAGTACATATTATTGAGTGTTAGTGGTTGAGCTATTTTCTACTTATACTGTTATTAAGTTAGCTCCACCTCCTAACTAAACAATCAAAAGTGGTTTCGCTTCTCAGCGAGCCACTTCCTCTCTATAGGACAATCGTAAAACTAAAAATTCCTACAACTCCTTCACTTTCTTTACACAATCAGCTTGCTATACTGTTTTTATGGCACAACATCTGTTGAGGTCTTTATGGAAGAAACAGTTTTAATTACAGGTGGTACCGGCTTTATTGGTCGTAATTTGATTCCTTTACTACAGAAGGACAATTATAAAATTATTGTTCTTAGTAGAACGCCTTCTAAGTATCAAGACGACTTCTATTTTAAGCATGTCCAGCTGGTGGGAGATCTTGCCGAAGTAAAAGATGCGAATATTGTCATTAATCTGGCTGGTGCGAATTTATCAGCCAAGCGCTGGACTGATAAATACAAACAGGAAATTGTTAACAGCCGATTAAATTTAACCAATAATTTGATCGACTGGATGTCAAATCTGGAGCATAAGCCACACACCCTAATTAGTGGTTCTGCTATCGGTTATTATGGCCCTCGCGGCAATGAAACGCTGGATGAAGATTCGACCTCAGGTAACGCTTCAGAGTTCCAGGTTCGACTGTGTTCTCAATGGGAGGATGCGGCCTATCGTGCTGAAGGCCTTGGGGTTCGTGTATGCTGCATTCGCACGGGTGTTGTACTCGGTGACGAGGGTGCCCTGCAACAGATGCTTTTGCCTTTTAAACTTGGGTTGGGCGGTAAGCTGGGCTCTGGAAATCAATACTTTTCCTGGATTCATATTCTAGATCACGTCCGTGCTGTGCAGCATTTGATCGACAATGATAGCTTAACCGGCCCATTCAACCTAACCGCACCCACCCCTGTTACTAACGAAACCCTTACCAAGACATTAGGTAAAGTCCTCAGGCGCCCTACTTTTATGACGGTTCCAGGTTTTGCTTTGAAACTTGTTATGGGAGAAATGGCTCATATTCTATTGACTGGACAAAGGGTCTTGCCGCACAAACTTGAAGAGTCAGGGTTTAAATTTAATTATCCAGAATTAGAACAGGCTTTAAATCAAATATTGAAATAAAAAAAAGCCTCCGCATCATGCTGAGGCTTTTACTAGATTAAAATCACTTAGCCTGTTTAGCTTTTTCAACGATAGCTTTAACGTCTTCTCTTAGTTGGCGTGCATCAAAAACAATACCATCTTTAATGGTGTATTTTACACCGCCGACTCGTTGCGGAACATTATCAAGTCCCAAACGGTAATGGCCTGTGCCATAAAGAACCTTAAAGTTGGCGATCGGATTTTCATCAACGATTACCAGGTCGGCTAACTTGCCTGGACGTAACGAACCAATCTTATCATCCATACCCAAAGCTTCTGCTCCGTTCATTGTTGCAGACTGGATGACTTCGAGTGGATGAAAGCCGGCCTCTTGCAGCAATTCAAACTCTCGAATCAAACCAAAGCCAAAGATTTTGTAGATATAGCCTGTATCTGAACCTGTCGTAACACGACCACCATGATTCTTATAGTCATTCAAAAAACTCATCCAGATGCGATAATTTTCTTTCCAGTCGATTTCGTTTTGCGTAGTCCAATCGAAAAAGTAAGAGCCATGCGAATGACGGTTGGGTTCGAAGAATTCGAGTAGTTTCGGATGAGTATAATCATCATGCCACTCGGCCTCTCGCTCACGCATAACATCACGGCTGGCCTCGTAGATGGTCAATGTTGGATCGATGGTAAAGTCCAGCTCGATCAACTCATCACGAACAGCGTTCCAGCGTTCGCTACCCTTTTCGGCAGCCTGTTGCCATAAACGGCCAGCTTCGGTGAAGCGGTGTGATTCATCGTTGTAGTTATATTCGAGCGGATAATCCTGAATAGTCTTATCGGTGAACAAGGCTTCCGGCAAACCATACCAATGCTCCATTGAGGTTAAGCCAAGACGCGCTGAATCCAATGCATTAGTACCGTACACGTTCAGTTGTGCATGGTGCATCATAGTGCCCAGACCTTGCTTGGCAGCTTCATCCATTGCTGCTGCCATCATGTCTTTGGGCAGGCCAAAAAACTTGATGCCGGCTGCGCCCTCGCTTGCAACATGGCGTACCCACTTTCGGGCTTCCTTAGGAGTGGTTATTTCTTTATCCCACCCCATGCCGAAACCAATGTAAGGCACGATTCGTGGCGCTGTGATCTTGTTCTGTTGACTGAGCTTTTGATGCTTCAACGTCCAATCAAGGCCATTGAAGCTGCCCGGTTCGCGTATCGTTGTTATGCCATGGGCTAACCATAACTTGAAAGGATACTCTGCAGGCAATCCATCAACGCTACCGGCAATGTGGGCATGCATATCAACAAAACCAGGCATTACATAATTGCCACTGATATCCATCACCTTGTCACTTGGTCCTGCTTTAGGACGTTTCGACTCATCAATCGCAACCCCTGGAGCTCCTACCGAGCGAATACTTTTGATGGTGTTACCTTCGATAATAATATCGACCGGACCGATTGGTGGTGCGCCCTCACCGTTGATGATAATGCCGCCCCGCAAGATGAGCCGATTAAAAGGACCTTCGCCTTCGCTACGTTCTGGTGCATCAAGAGTCTCTGCCATAGATGAGCAGCAGGTTAGAAATAGAAGTGTTGAGATGAAATATTTAATGCTGATATTCACACTGATACCTTTGCGGGTAATTCTACAAGTTATCAGCAAGATGCCCGAATCAGGCTTAAATATCAAGAAAGGAGGTGTAACTAAGTTTAAGCAGCTGAGGCTACTTCTTGTTAATCACGCCATTGGGGACATGTCCGCTGGCTATATGTTCTCTGGCACGCTCTATGTGTCCTTCCTGGTCATCGAAGAACACATCTGCACCAAATGCTTTTAAGAAGCGTGTTTTATCCATACCGCCCAGGAATAAGGCTTCATCAATACGAATGTCCCAGTAACGAAGCGTACGAATCACGCGTTCATGTGCAGGAGCTGAGCGAGCTGTCACCAATGCTGTGCGAATAGGGCAATCCTCGGTACCAAATTCTTTTTGCAGTTTGTGTAGCGCAGCCAGGAAGTTTTTGAATGGGCCGCCTTCGAGAGGTTTCTGCGCGGATGCTTTTTCATGCTTGGTAAACTCTTCCAGTCCACCGCTTTGAAAAATCTGCTCAGATTCATCGGAAAACAAGACCGCATCACCGTCAAACGCGAACTTAATAATATCACTCTCGTTACCGGCCTGTGTTGGTGCCACAATGGTAGCCGCCGCAATTCCAGCCTCTATTGCCTGAGTAACGTCAACAGGGTTGGTGGATAAAAACAGGTGAGCGCCGAAAGCTTCTGCATACAGATAGGGACTATTGCCGGATGTAAAAGCCGCACGGGTTATATGCAATCGATGATTTTCGATAGAGTTAAATACGCGAAGGCCAGTATCTGCGCTATTACGCGACAGCAGAATCACTTCAACTCGAGGCTTGTCCTTCGCGCCTTCGTTCAAGGCCAGAAGCTTGCGAACCAGGCCAAAAGCAGCGCCAGGCTTGAGTAGCTCATCCTCATGGTCGATTTGATATTGGGCGTAACTGTTAACGCCACTTTCCATGTAAATGCGATGGCTCTCTGCCAAGTCGAACAAGGCAGTTGACGAAATGGCAATGACTAATGTGTCTTTAAAATCCATCGGCATAACTATGATAATCCTGATAGTATTACTTGGGTAAAGTTACCAATCTTCGCAATCTTCTTCAAACTCACAGTCGTCTTCAATCGGTGGGCGGCCATCATAAATCAAGAACTCACGGCGTTGAAGGTAAGCATCACGCACTAATGAATATTCATCCAGAGCCTCTTCTAGCTGCTCTTCCAAAGGCAGTAAAGATGCACGCGTCTGCACCAAATCAAGCGCTCTTAAACTCCACTCAGTCTGAGTATCGTTCATTTCGTCATAAGGACTATATAAAGCCATTTTATCTACAGCAAAGCCTATCCCGTCACGTGCTGTTGAGGGCCCTAAAAAAGGAAGCATCAAGTAAGGGCCAGAATCAAAACCCCATGTAGCAAGGGTCTGACCAAAGTCTTCTTCTTCTTTGTCTAAACCCATTGCTGTGGCTGGATCAAGAAAACCTGCTATACCCAGAGTACTATTAATCAGGAAACGCCCCGTATCACGCCCTGCCTTACCGAATTTTGCTTGCAGGATGTCATTGATAATGGTTTCTATCTCACCTAAGTTGCTGAAAAAATTGGATATGCCTTTTTCAATAGGATCGGGCGTGACAGCCTGATAGCCTTCAGCCGTGGGCTTCAGGATAGCTTTATCAATAGCGCGGTTAAACTCCCAGACACCTCTATTGTATTCTTCATAGGGATCTTTTGGGTTGCTTGAGTCGGTTGTTGCACAAGCTGATAAGGTTAAAACAGCTACAACCAATATCAATCGGTAAAACGTCATTATTGTAATCCTTTAGTATATCAATGGCGCAATGATAAAGGTTTCAGTGGTTTTGCGCCAGACCTGTTGTTAGGGTCTGTTGGCCTTTGCTCATGAGTTGACGCCCAGAATCACATCTCTTTGCAAGAGACTATCCAGCATCTGCTTGCCGCCTTCTATGAGCTGTTGCGGATTGGGAAACTGTGTTTCTTCAGCCAGCTGTTGCAAAGCCTGTTGCCCAGTAATTTGATGCTCCTGTTCCAAATGCTCTTGAAAAATCTGCAATAAGCGGTAAGTAAAGAGATTGGTTTCCATGAACTCAATCTTATGCTTACGGTCACGGCAAATAATCAGAAAACTTGGTTGCTCAGGTTTTTCTTCGGGAATATAAGCGCTGCCAATACGATGTACCGGGTATTCATAGGCGACAGCATTCGATAAAGGCGATATCACAATATTCTGCTCGAATAAATCACCATTCCTATCATGGGGAATCGACAAAATATCGTCTTTATTGGCTAATAGAGATACTTCCAGCCATTCCCAATGAGCAAGCTCCAACATAAACGGATAATCATCCTGCTCGGGCTGGCGATGGTCAGATAAATAGTTTAGAAATTCAGCTGAAATCTCTGCAAAATAAGGTGAGTGAGCGCGGTAATCGGTAAAAAAATCACGAATAATTCGGTGCCACTTATCATCGGGGGTTAGAGAGCGCAAAATAGGGAAACTGTTAGCGCAGAAATTTTGCACATTGTTATAAAACAAATCCTGATAAACCTTCATGCGACGGGCTTCTATGCCTTCTGGAGCTTGAAACTTAGCAGGGTTACGAAGGTTTTTGGCAAATTCAAATTGAATCTGTTGAAATTTGGGTAGCTCCGAGCTTTTATTCATTGCGCATGAACCTCTAAGCTATGGCTGCCGGAGCTTGCTGATATTTGTCTTGTAAAGCTTTGATCTGCTCCACTTCTTTTAATAGTTGGCTCATTTTGGGAATATTAAAATCCCTCTCCAGTAAAGTCGGGAACACTCCAAACTGTTCATAAGCCATATCCAGTAAGCTCCAGACTTCTGGCTTTACGTCAGATCCATGCGTGTCAACTTTCAGATCATCCGCTTCATCGTAATGGCCCGCGATGTGGCCATAAGCGATGCGCTGTTTTGGTAGAGCTTTTAAAAACTGTTCAGCATCGTACTGATGGTTAATACTGTTTACGTAAATGTTATTAACATCTAACAGCAACTTGCAGTCAGCCTCTTCTAATACGGCTAACAAAAATTCCAGTTCCGACATTTCCTGGCCTGGTGCTGCATAATAGGATACGTTTTCCATGGCAATTTGCTGCCCGATAATATCCTGTACCTGCTTAATTCGATTCGCCACATAGTGAACCGCTTCTTCGGTAAAGGGAATTGGCATTAAGTCGTACATCTGCCCATCATCGCTACAGTAACTTAAATGTTCGCTGTAGCACTGAATGTCATAGGTTTTAATGAAATCGGCAACCTGTTTGACGAAATCGATATCCAGTGGCGTGGGGCCACCGATCGACAATGATAATCCATGGATAACAAAAGGGAATCTGTCAGCGTAGCGCTTAAACTGTTCTTTTAAACGACCGCCATAGGGAATCCAATTTTCAGGAGCAACTTCCATAAAATCAACATCAGATTGATCCAGGGCGTCATATTCATTCAGAAAATCTCGACGAAGCCCTAAGCCTGCACCTGTAATGATCTTTTGCTGCTTCACATTCGCTCCCAGAAAAATAATCAGTAGAAAGGAAAAGTGGCGACAATGCGCCACTTTAATTGAGTTGGCTCAAGTGATTAGCTAGCGCCACCACATTTGCCTTCTTTGGCTTTCTCGGCTTTATCTTCACCACATTTGCCTTCGCCGCACTTGCCCTCACCGCATTTGCCTTCTTCGGCTTTCTCGGCTTTTTCTTC
>JAPHRL010000041.1 GCA_026195755.1 Kangiella sp.
ACCGGCAACGATCTTAATGCCACCCTCCATCACGATGAGACCGTCGATGTGATTGAGCTCCTGGCGGATATCGGCACGCGCCGCTTTAAACGCACCGCTGTCTGTCCAGGCCATGACCGTCATGTTGGCCTTGCGCTCAGCGATCTCCAGGGTAAAGCGAGAAGCGAGATCGTCACGCAGGGCGGCGCGCATCAGGCCGAAACGATCAACCACTACCGCGCTGACGTGAAAGCCATCCTTACGGCAGGCGACGATGGTCTCGTTTGCGATGTCACGCGCCAGCTCCATACCGATACTTTTGCTGGTTACAATCTCAGCTGCCTGCGCGGAGATCCCCATAAGGCCGCTCAGCAGACCGACAGCTACGTTCTTTACCATTGCGTTTTTCATCATCACTCTCCTACTCATTAATTATTCAAAAAACCGGGTGAAGCTTTCTACTGATTCGCGCTCGGTACGGTAGCTATTCACCACCGCCTCTTTATCGGCATAGCCGAGGGCCATGCCGCAGATCAGCACCGCCTCCTCAGAATAGCCCAACTGCTGTTTGACGATATGCGGGTACTCGGCCAGCGAGGCCTGGGGACAGGTGGCGAGCCCCTCCTCCTCGGCGGCGAGCATGATCGATTGCAGGAACATGCCGTAGTCCAGGTAGGAGCCGGTGGACATGTTGGGAGCCATAAAGAACAGCAGCATCACCGGGGCATCAAAGCTACGGAAGTTGGCAGCCTGCTGATCGAGCTGGCGCTGTTTGTCCTCGCGTCCGATCTCCAGGGCACCGTATAGGGCGAGCCCGCAGGCCAGGCGGCGGGCCTTATAGGGCGGCTCCCAGCTGACGGGGTAGTACTGGTAGGCCATTTGCGATTTCTCACCGTTGCGAAAGGCGTCCTCCAGTTTCTGTTGCAGCTGTTGCTTGCTCTCGCCGCTGACCACCGCCACCTGCCACGGCTGGGTGTTAACGCCGGAGGGGGCATGGCGGGCGACATCGAAGATGCGCGTGATCTTATCGCTCTCTACCGCTCTTGCCTGATACGCACGGATCGATTGCCGTTGTTTAATCGCTTCGCTGACTTTCACTTTGCCTCCTGATAGTTTTTGTTTTGCTGGGGGCGTTACGATACGTAACACCCTCTTCCCCGCTATATCTCCGCCCAGAGGGCACTGGCTAGCCATCTCCATGCATCGCGTTACCGACCACCTCACAGCGTGTTACGTAACGTAACAAAATAGCCCTTACCAATACCCGCCAAATGTTTGTAAGCCACTAGTTTTATTGATATTTTCAGCGACCGCATCAGAGCTTTATAGAGTGCCGTGATGTGCTCAATTTGTACAGCACGGCAATTCGAACACCACCAACAACTGGAGAACTGTTCATGAGTGACAACAAGAAGCCAGATACCACACGCCGTAATATCCTCAAGGGGGGCGCGGCGCTGGCCGCCGCCGGTTCCATGCCGATGTTCTTTATGAAGGACGCCTGGGCCGCCAGGACCTTCCGTAACGATCCCGGCAACGCCAAGACCGTGACCCTCGGTTTTAACGTACCGCAAACCGGTGCCTACGCCGATGAGGGCGCCGACGAGCTGCGCGCCTTCAAACTGGCGGTGAAACACCTCAATGGTGAAGGCGACGGCGGCATGATGCAGACCATGAAGCCGCTGCACCTCAAGGGTAACGGCATTCTGGGTAAGAAGGTTAAGTACGTTACCGGTGACACCCAGACCAAGTCCGATGCGGCGCGTGCCTCGGCCAAGCGGATGATCGAAAAAGACGGCGTCATCATGTTCTCCGGCGGCTCCTCCTCCGGCGTAGCCGTAGCAGTACAGGGGCTGGCTCAGGAGATGGGTGTTATCTTCATGGCCGGTCTGACCCACTCCAACGACACCACCGGTAAGGACAAGCGTCGTTACGGCTTCCGTCACTTCTTTAACGCCAAGATGTCCGGTGCCGCCCTCGGCCCGGTACTGAAAAAAGAGATGGGCACCGACCGTAACGCCTATCACCTGACCGCCGACTACACCTGGGGCTGGACCCAGGAAGAGTCGATCAAGGAGACCACCGAGGCCCTGGGATGGAAAACCGTTAAGACCGTGAAGACCCCGGTTGGCGCGGGCGACTTCTCGCAGTACATCACCCCGATCCTCAACTCCGGTGCCGACACCCTGATCCTCAACCATTATGGTAAGGATATGATCAACTCACTGACCCAGGCGGTGCAGTTTGGCCTGCGTGATAAGTCGATCAACAACAAGAACTTCGAGATTATCGTTCCTCT
>JAPHRL010000124.1 GCA_026195755.1 Kangiella sp.
TCAGGTCGTATGACCTTCGTCTCTTTCAGATTGAGAGCCCGACAATTATCAGGCTGCTCCACCCCGCAACAATTCTTCTCGATACTTATAAATATCTGGTCTTATTTATAAGTTGGGATTTACTGGAAAATTTCAAGTTTGCTCCCAATCGACAGAGCGGCATTATACGCACTTCTAATGTTTTGACAAGGGCCATGAGGGTTTATATTTATTATCAGTTACATGAAGCCAAACCTCGGCCTTCACCCTAAGCCTATCCCTATCATTTGGAACCCTTTTATAGGTACTGAAAAGCTTGTCGGCAAGCTTCAAGCAGCTGTGCTGGAAACAGGCCAAGCGCTACAACGGCGATTCCACTTATACCAAGCGCCAGGCGCAACCCACGCTCTGCTTTGACCTTACTTTCGTTTTCTGGCTGGTCAAAAAATATGGTTTTAACCACTTTCAAGTAGTAAAAGAGTCCAACGATGGACATAACGGCTGCCAGGATTGCCAACCACACCAAACCAACGTCTAGTACTGCGCGAATCACTTCCAGCTTTGCCCAAAACCCAACAAAAGGAGGCAAACCCGCCATCGATAGGAACAAGATACTGATGAGCAAACCACCCCAAGGGCTACGTTGCCCCAATCCTTTGAATTCACTAATTAAACTAACTTCTTGTTTACCTTTAGCTAAATATATCAGGCAACCAAATCCACCCAACGACATAATTGCGTAGGCAATGATGTAAAAAAAGGCAGCGGAATAACCGGCTCCATTACCAGCAATAATACCCAGTAAGAAATACCCTACATGAGCAATCGCTGAATAGGCCAGCAATCGCTTTATGTTGTCCTGCGCCAAGGCAACTATATTTCCAACCACCATGGACAAAGTCGCAATAATGATCAACATGCCTTGCCAATCAATCAAAATCTGTTCGAAACCATAACCTAGGATTCGAATGAGTAGTGCAAAAGCGGCAATTTTCGGTGCCGAAGCAATGAATGCTGTAACTGAAGTTGGCGCACCATGGTACACATCCGGCACCCACATCTGAAATGGTACAGCACCAAACTTAAACGCCATTGCTACGACCATAAAGACTAAGCCAAAGCGCAAGGTCAGACTAGCTTCATTTGCTTCAAGATACAGAGCTATATCAGTTATATGAATCTTGCCGGTAATACCGTAGACCATCGACATACCGTACAACAGAAATCCGCTGGCGATGGCACCCATGACAAAATATTTTACCGCGGCTTCCGATGACAAAGTTGAATGACGATGCATGGCAACCAAGGCGTATAGGCTAAGTGATAAAAGCTCAAGTCCCAAATACAAGGTTAACAAGCTTCCACCACCGGCCAGTACCATCATTCCCAGTACCGCAAATAGATGTAAAATAAAATATTCACCGCGTAAGATTGGTCGCTGTAAAATATAGGGGCGAGCAAATATCATGGCAACCATGGTTAACGCTATGACACTGATCTTAACCATGCCAGCCATTGGGTCGAGAATAAAATGCCTTTGATACAAGTGATATTGCAAATCTGGGAATTGGGCAATCACCATGATTCCTGTTACTAACAAGCTCAACTGCGCCAGCCTATAAGTCAGCTGACGATCAAAGTCTTTCGAAAAAACATCTATCAGTAACACAACACAGGCTGCTGTTAGTAAGAATATTTCCGGAAGCATTGGCATTAAATCAACGGTCATCCGATACCTCCGATTTTACTTAATGTTGCAGACTCAATAATTTTTTCCAAGCTGGGCTGCATAATTTCGATTAAAGGTTGCGGATAAACACCCAAAGCTATAATCAATATAGCCAGCGTAAACAACACCAACCGCTCACGCTTGGTCACATCATCAAGGCGCGCCACGGCTTCATTCGCGGTCTTTCCAAAGATGACCCGTTTATAAACCCACAAGCTATAAGCTGCCGCTAAAATCAATGTTAAACCAGCTACCATTGCAATTCGCCAGTCGGCCTGGAAGGAAGCGATAATAACAAAGAACTCACCGACAAAACCCGAGGTTCCCGGTAGCCCAGCATTAGCAAGTATAAACAGCATCAACAATGAGGCAAAAACTGGCATCGAATTAACCACGCCACCATAATCTGCAATATCTCGACTATGCATGCGGTCATATAACACGCCAATCGAGAAAAAGAGCGCTCCGGAAACCAGACCATGCGAAATCATCTGCACCATGGCCCCCTGTAAGGCCATTGACTGCGCCTGCATTGCAGTTAAGTAAACAATAATGAAGGTTCCCAGGGTTACAAACCCCATATGAGCAATCGAAGAATAAGCAATCAGCTTTTTCATATCCTTCTGCGCTAACGCCACCAAGCCGATATACACAATTGCTATCAACGAGAACAGAATCAACCAATAAGCATACTCAGCCACCGCATCAGGGGTAACTGGTAAACTGAACCGTAGGAAGCCATAGCCACCCATTTTTAACATGATAGCTGCCAAAATTACCGAGCCGCCAGTCGGCGCTTCAACGTGCGCATCTGGCAACCAGGTGTGTACTGGAAACATTGGGATCTTGACTGCGAAAGCCAGCAGGAAAGCCAAGAAGATCCATTTTTGCTCGGTCAGTGATAAAGGCAATTTCTGCAGATCACTTATAGCGAAGCTATCTGCCTCTCGCCCCATGTAAATGAGCGCGACCAGCATAAAAATTGAACCAAAGAAAGTGAATAGGAAGAACTTAACGGTGGCGTAAATACGATTTGGGCCACCCCAAATTCCGATTAACAAAAACATCGGAATCAACATGGCTTCCCAGAATACATAAAATAAAATAGCATCCTGCGCGGCAAAAACACCATTCATCAGTCCCGTCATCATTAATACGGCAGCGAAATATTGAGACTGACGTTTTTTAATCGAAGCGGTTGCGCTAATTAACACCAGCAAGCCGATCAAGCTGGTCAGAACTATTAAAGGGAGAGAGATTCCATCGATGGCCAGCTCATAGCGAATATTCAGAGAAGGAATCCAACGCGAAGCTTCCACAAACTGCATGTCAGCAGTGTTGGTTGCAAAAGCCCAAGCCAGCCAACAACTGAGCAGCAAAGTAATAATCCCGAGCAAAATACCCACGCGCTGGCTTATGGACAGCAAACGGTCGCCAGGACCAAACATGATCACCAGACCACCGATTACCGGTATCCAGATTAAAAAACTGAGGATGGGTAGTTGTTCTAACATAATAAGTTATTATTCATCCTTCTCTCTTGATTGGTTTGCTGGCATTATCATTTTTGTCATTAGCCTCTGAGCAATATCCATAACAACAAACCAACTAAGCCCAAAACCATTACCAGAGCATAATGATACAAATATCCGCTTTGCAATTTCCGTAATACTTGTCCAATGCGTCCCAATGTCTGTGCCCCACTATTGATAATGCCATCATCGATTACGGCTTTATCGCCATACTGCCAAAGTACATCACCTAACGAGTGCGATCCTTTAGCAAAAACTTTCTGATAAACTTCATCAAAATAATATTTACGCTCAAGCAATCGGTTAACGGGGCTCAACATTTTACCAGCGGTGGCTCCCCAACCCGGCTTGAGCCAAACAAAGATAACCGCCGTCATCACTCCAGTCAGCATCAACCCAAAGACTGGCGTCATAAAGCCATGCACAGCAAAGCTCATGGCACCGGTAAACTCTTCGCGAAATGCCTGCATTGTGTCATGGCCGGTGAGCACCATTAAAGACTTGCCAAAATAGTCACCGTCTAACATTGTTCCCGTCATTAACCAACCAATCATAAGCGACGGCACTGCCAGGGCAATCAATGGCCAGGTAATCACACGAGGGGATTCTGTAAGCTGGCTAAATTGTTGCTGATCAAGCTTAGTTTTACCGTGGAAAACCACTAACAGCATTCGAAAACTGTATAGAGCTGTGATAACGACTCCAGCCATTACTGCAAAATATGCGAAACTTGCCGCTGGTCCTTGCGCCTGCTCGGTAGCCATTATAATCGCATCTTTCGAATAAAAGCCGGCAAAGAAAGGCGTGCCAATTAGGGCAAGCGTCCCGATTAAGGTAGTCCAGTACGTGAAAGGTAACCGCTTATAAAGACCACCCATTTTGTGAATATTTTGTTCGTGGTGCAGGGCAACAATGACCGAGCCGGCACCCAGAAAGAGCAACGCCTTGAAGAATGCATGAGTAAACAGATGAAAAATGGCCGCCGAATACGCCGAAACGCCTAGCGCGACTACCATATAACCTAGTTGTGACAAGGTGGAATAAGCAATAATGCGCTTAATATCGCTTTGCACTATCGCTACCAAGCCCATAAATAAGGCAGTGATTGCGCCAATAATAGTCACCAGGGTTAAAGCGGTTTCGGAGAATTCGAACAGCGGCGACATCCGCGCCACCATAAAGACCCCGGCGGTCACCATCGTTGCCGCATGAATCAGAGCAGAAATTGGTGTTGGACCCTCCATGGAGTCCGGCAACCAGACATGCAAAGGTACTTGTGCTGACTTTCCCATAGCGCCTATAAACAAACAAATACAAATGAAAGTGATTATCGGCCAACTGATATCGCCCCAAGCTACAAAGCTACCGTCAAGACTCATCAACCCTAATGCATTCTCAGCGCTGCGCTCGCTGATCTTCATAATTTCCTCGGCCTGTCCCATAGTTTTAAATATAGGTGCATAGTCGAAGGTGCCGAACAGCAGGAATATCGCAGCAATACCCAGAATAAAACCAAAATCACCCACTCGGTTCACCAGAAAGGCTTTCATATTTGCGAAGATCGCACTTTCTTTTTGATACCAGAAGCCGATCAAAAGATAAGACACTAAACCGACAGCTTCCCAGCCAAAAAACAGTTGCAGGAAGTTGTTAGCCATAACTAACATCAGCATTGAAAAGGTAAATAACGATAAATAACT
Source organism: Kangiella sp. (assembly GCA_026195755.1). Classification (GTDB taxonomy): domain Bacteria; phylum Pseudomonadota; class Gammaproteobacteria; order Enterobacterales; family Kangiellaceae; genus Kangiella. The sequence goes on from JAPHRL010000124.1 coordinate 4,941, forward strand.
AAAGAAACGCTGATAACCATTGTCGTCATGCATATAACCAATCGAATAGATATGCACCATCAAGCTAACGAAAGTAACTACCACCATCATCAGAGCGCTTAAACTATCAATCATAAAACCGATCTGAATCGACAGCTCAGAAAAGCTGGCCCAATAGTAAACGGTTATATCGACAGGTGTGGCATTACCGTACAGGAAGCCCCAGAATATTCGTAATGACAATAGGAAAGAAATGAGAACGCCAACAATGGTTAGTCGATGGGTTAAACGCTTACCCAACCGGCTGCCCAGCAGGCCCGCCAGCATAGCTCCTACTAAAGGCGCTAGCACTATCAGTAATAGCTGGGTTTGCATGCTCATCAGCCTTTCAACTCCCGCAAGTCTTCTACATCAATGTCTTTGTTGCTACGGAACAGTACCACCAGAATCGCCAAACCTATAGCCGCTTCGGCTGCTGCGACGGTCAGAATAAAGAACACAAAGATCTGCCCAACTTCATCATTTAAATAACGCGAGAATGCAATAAAATTGGTGTTGACTGCCAGAAGCATAAGCTCGATACACATCAACAAAGTAATCACATTCTTACGATTAATAATAATCCCCACCACGCTAATGGAGAAGAGAATGGCGCTGACCATTAAATAATGAGTCAAACTCATGATGACTCTCCTTTCGTTTGAGTCTTGGGCTTAGCTTTTGCTTTACTCTTCTGCTTTTTTTTCCCTTTGCCTGTATTGTCGCTATCTTGATCAATCTGCTGATCTTCAAACTCGGCAACTTCGGCATCCATTTTAACAATATGTAAACGCTCGTCCTTGCTGGCTCGATGCTGCATAGGAACACTTTGTCCACGTCGCTCCCGACGACCTCTAAAGGTTAAGGATATCGCCGCGACAATCGCTACCAATAAAATAACGCCAGCAACTTCGAAAGCATAAAAATAATCGGTATATAGCAGCTTGCCCAACACTTCTACATTGCTGTGTTCAGCGCCATGTTTGTTAGGTTCTGGCATCATCTCTAATCCAAACACCTCGCCACGCAACACCCAATATAAGCCGATCAGCAACCCAGCAGCGACTAAGACGCCTAAAGGCACATAGCGCGTGAAGCCCTGTTTAAGGCTGGCAAAATCCACATCAAGCATCATGACCACAAACAGAAATAGCACCATCACTGCGCCGACATAAACTAAGACCAAAGCTATCGCTAAAAACTCTGCTTCCAGCAACATCCAGAGTGCTGCCATCGAGAAGAAGGTCAGCACCAGACATAATACTGCCTGCACTGAATTGCGTACCATCACCACCCCAAGCGCTGAGGCAATGGCCAGCGTTGCAAAGAGATAAAAGACTATCTGCTCAGCGGTCATAGCGATCCTTCTGCATACTGCTTGACGGTGTAGTTATCGGTATTTAGCATCTTTCGCTCTATCCTCAGCAATCTCAGCTTCATAGCGGTCACCGATCGCCAGTAATTGCTCTTTGGTTAAAATATTATCGCCGCGTTTTTCAAAGTGGTAATCAAACACTCGTGTTTCAACAATAGAATCTACCGGGCATGACTCTTCACAGAAACCGCAATAGATACACTTAAACATATCAATTTCATAACGCGTGGTGCGGCGCGTACCGTCACTCTCCCGAGGCCCCGCCTCAATGGTTATTGCTGCAGCAGGACACACCGCCTCACATAACTTACAGGCAATGCAGCGCTCCTCACCATTAGGGTAACGACGCAATGCATGAATGCCCCTAAAGCGTGGCGACTGAGGTGTTTTTTCTTCCGGATATTGAACAGTAACTTTTCTTTTCCATAAGTGTGCCCAGGTAATTCTTAAACCTCGGAACAACTCGGTCAGAAGGTAGCTACGGAATATCTGCCGCATACGACTCATAGTACTCCCCTTCCGCTAAACCACGGCCCCACACCCGCTTTTATCATAAAAGTCAAAACGATTAACCAGATGACGGTTACTGGTATAAAGACTTTCCAGCCTAAACGCATCACTTGATCGTAGCGATAGCGCGGGAAAGTGGCGCGTAACCAGATCATCATAAACAAAAACCAGGCAGCTTTTAGCAATAACCAAATAGTGCCCGGAACCCACTCGGTAGCACTTCCAAGATAAGGAATACCATGGAATGGATTGAGCCAGCCGCCAAAAAAGAATAAGGCAGTCAGCACAGAAATGAGGATCATATTGGCGTATTCAGCAAGGAAGAACAGGGCAAAACCAATGCCAGCGTATTCCACATGAAAGCCGGCTACAATTTCTGATTCACCCTCGGGTAAATCAAAGGGAGCTCGATTAGTTTCAGCAACACCCGAAACCCAAAAGACGACCAATATTGGTAACAAAGGAATCCAGTACCAGTGCCAGAAAGGCCCTTCCTGCGCTTTAACAATCTCGCCCAAATTCATTGAACCGGAAGCCATTAAGACCGCAACTAACGCAAAGCCCATGGCAATTTCATAGGAGACGATTTGTGAAGCAGAACGCAATGAGCCTAATAAGGCATATTTTGAATTAGAAGCCCAACCCGCGATGATAACCCCATAAACTGCGATTGAGGTCATCGCCAAAATATAAAGCAGGCCCACATTAATATCGGCCAGCACCATTTCAGCGCTAAAAGGAATCACCGCCCAAGCGGCAAAGGAAGGAGCAATAAATAATACAGGAGCAATCAGGAAAAGCGCCTTGTTGGAACCAGAAGGAATGACAATTTCCTTCATCAGCAACTTGACCACATCAGCGATCGGTTGCAACCAACCTTTAGGACCAACTCGGTTTGGGCCTAAACGCAATTGCATATAACCGATCAATTTACGCTCAGCAAAAGTGGTATACGCAACCGCAAGTATTAGTGGTAATAAAATCAGGTTGATTTTAAAACCAATAATGAGTGCGTCGAGAATGATCTCAATCATCAGACGCCTCCCAGAATATTATGGAATGGACTCAATTTTGGACGCTTAAGATCTTCTTCGCCTTTGGCTAATGCGGTTTTCTGTAAGGCTTTAGAACGGCGTGTCCAACAATCCACCTGATAGATGTTTAATGGTTCTGGGCAGTGACCTTCCGTTGGCAAGCTCTCTGGACACTGCCAACGCGCTTTAATACGGTCACCAACCGCACCCATACGACCTTTAACTTCTTGCATCACATCCTGTGCAGACACATAGTCAAAGTTTTTCAGATCGAGCAAGTTGCCCATCACACGTAGTACTTTCCACGCTGGCTTAACCTGACCCGGGGCACTAACGCAGGCATTAAAATCCTGCCAATGACCATTCACATTCACATAAGAACCCGGGGTTTCGAGGAAGCTGGCGATCGGCAAAATAATATCCGCATATTCAAACGCTTCATCATCATTATAGCTACTAAGTGCGACCACAAATTCACTGGCCTTTAAGCTGGATTTTGCCTGCTCCGCATGAACCGCCTCTTTACCAATTTCAGTTTTCAATAAAATAAATGCTTTTTTCCCATCATTCAGCATCTGCTGAGCAGTTTGTCCACCTTCTTCAACATCAGCTCCACCCGGACCACGATGTGGAATTGCACCGGCCAAATATGCACCAGCGCTATTGCCACCATGAGTCATGATGCCAAAGGTTGCACCTGATAAGCCGGCTATTGCGCGACAAAGCATCCTTAAAGCTGCTGAATGGTTAAATTCCAGTGCCCCCAAGCCCAATACAACGCCTTTCTTTTCCGCTTTAGTTAGCATTTTGGCAATATTGATATGCGCCTGTTCAACTTTACTGTCTTTGAGCAACTCATCCAGACCTTCATAGCCCAGACTGTCCGCTGATACACCCTCAGCAGCCATCGCCTGATCAAGTAAATACTTCGCCACTCCAGCCACTTGCTGTAACCAATCATCAGGAGTTGCTTCAATTTCGTGGAGCACATTAAAATTATTGTAGATTTTTCGTGCATTGATTGTCGCAATTTGTCCATGCCGAGTTGCCTTACGTACTCGAAGGGCTGCTAAAGGTTGATCTTTACGCAAGTCACTGCCAACCAATAGGCAGGCATCTAAAGCTTCAAGTTCCGATAATTCAATACTCAGCTCGGGAAACAACGACTCATTCCCTTGCATCGAATAATCACTGATTCGAATGCGATGATCAACGTTGTTTGAACCCAGCCCGCGAATCAGCTTTTGTAGTAAATACATTTCTTCGGTGGTCGCGCTAGCACTACTGATAGCGCCAATATGCTCTGCACCATCGGTTTGAACGATCATGTTCAACTTGCTAGCCACTTTTTCTAAAGCAGTTTCCCAATCAGCCGTTTGCCACTCACCATTGACCCTCATCATCGGTTCAAGCAAACGACGATTATCATTATCCGGCATAGTCACGGCCTCGTATGAATAACGATCACGATCCGATAACCAGACTTCATTGACCGCTTCATTATCTTTGGGCACAACCCGAATAACTTGATTACGATGAGTATGCACATGCAAATTAGCACCAATGCAATCGTGCGGCGATACTGAGTCATACTGGGTCATTTCCCAGGCGCGAGCACGATAACGAGACGGTTTGGCTGTTAAAGCGCCAACCGGACACAAATCAATGATATTGCCGGATACTTCGGAGTCCACAGATTTTTCAATGAAGGTGGTTATTTCCATATGCTCACCACGACCTGTCGCTCCCATTTCACGAATACCAGCAATTTCACGGCCAAAACGAACGCAGCGAGTGCAGTGAATGCATCGCGTCATGTCGGTTTCAATCAGTGGGCCAATATTCTTATCAACAACTGCCCGCTTACCTTCACAAAATCGCGATACATCACGTCCGTAACCCATGGCCAAATCTTGCAGTTCACATTCGCCACCCTGATCACAGATCGGACAATCCAATGGGTGATTAATGAGCAGGAATTCCATCACCGACTTCTGTCCATCCTGCGCCATATTGGAACCAGTCTTAACAACCATGCCATCAGAAATTGGTGTGGCGCAGGCGGGCAACGGCTTGCGGACGCCATCAACTTCGACCAGACACATACGGCAGTTGGCCGCGATGGACAGTTTTTTGTGGTAACAAAAACGAGGAATGGTGATGCCATTGGCATCAGCCACTTCGATAATCATCGAGCCTTCTTCGGCTTCAATTTTTCGGCCATCGACTTCTATCGAAATCATAAAATTATCGTGCCTCGTTATTCATTAACTGCGTGCTTTGCGGTTCGCTCTTGTTCAGCAACCGCCTGCTCAATTTTCGCTTCAAATTCTTGTTTGAAACACTTAATAAAACTTTGCACTGGCATAGCTGCAGCATCGCCCAGCGCACAAATTGTTCGACCCATAATATTGCCAGCGATTTCATCCAAATCCTTCAGGTCGCTTTGTTTACCCTGGCCATTGGCAATCCGGTGTATCATACGTGACATCCAGCCTGTACCTTCGCGACAAGGAGTGCATTGTCCGCAAGACTCTTCGTAGTAAAAATGGGCAATGCGTCCTAATATTTCGACCATGTCGGTATCTTCATCCATGATAATCACAGCTCCCGATCCCAACATTGAACCAGCCTTGCCTATGGCATCATAATCCATAGTGATATCCATCATCACATCGGCTGGCAACACTGGCGCACTGGAACCGCCAGGGATAACGGCTTTCAATTTTTTACCATCCTTCATACCACCAGCCATTTCCAGTAAATCTTTGAAGGGTGTGCCTAAACCAATTTCATAATTGCCCGGCTTATTGACATGTCCTGATACTGAAAAGATTTTAGTGCCGCCATTATTCTCTTTGCCCAGCTCTAAAAACCACTTGCCGCCTTTATCTAAAATAACCGGTACCGAAGCATAGCTTTCAGTGTTATTCACATTGGTTGGACGGCCATACAAACCATAATTCGCAGGGAACGGTGGCTTAAAGCGTGGTTGGCCTTTCTTACCTTCCAAAGATTCCAGCAGTGCGGTTTCTTCGCCACAAATATAAGCGCCAGCACCAATATGACTGTGTAAATCAAAATCTACGTCAGAGCCTAAAATGCTCTTGCCTAATAAGCCTGCTTTATAGGCTTCCTTGAGAGCCTGCTCAAAACGGTCTATTGGCTCGTAAAACTCGCCGCGCATATAGTTATAGCCCACGGTCGCACCCATCACATAACCGCCAATCGCCATACCTTCGATCAGCTGGTGCGGATTAAAGCGTAAAATGTCCCGGTCTTTAAAAGTACCCGGCTCACCCTCATCTGAGTTACAGACCACATATTTTTGTCCCGGCGCATGTCGCGGCATAAAGCTCCACTTCAGACCAGTCGGGAAACCAGCTCCTCCGCGTCCTCGTAAAGCTGATAACTTAAGTTCTTCAATAATTTCTTCCGGTGGCGTTTTTTCTGCTAGAATTTTGCGCCACATGCGATAGCCACCCGCCGACTCATAGGTCTTGAGCGTCCAAGGCTTATCCAGGTGCAAAGTTCTAAAACAGACTTCATTTGCCATCGGTTAACTAACCTCTAATTCAGATCGCGAATTAAATCCGCCATCTTTTCCACTGTTAAGTTTTCGTGATATTGCTTATCCACTTCCAGCATTGGTGCACCACCACAAGCGGCCATGCACTCGACTTCTTTTAAGGAAATACGACCATCTTCGCTGGTTTGTCCCGGCTCAATACCAAGCTCATCTTTAAACCATTTTTTTAATGCTTCGCTGCCCGCCATCATGCATGACACATTAGTGCAGAGAGAGACTACATGTTTACCACCTGGCTCTAAGCGAAACATCGAATAAAATGTTGCTACTTCATAAGCCGCTATGCGTGGAATTTCCAAATAGTCAGCCGATGCATCCATCGCTTCTCGACTTAAATGTCCTAACTCATCCTGCACAATTGTCAGCACCGGAATAATCGCCGAACGTTTTCGTTCGGTAGGATACTTGCCAATCCATAGGTCAATTTTCTTGATTGCCTCAGGAGACAGCATAGTTTTTAAGTCATTTGCACTCATGGTTATCGATCAATTTCTCCGAATACAATGTCCTGGGTACCGATTATCGCTACCACATCGGCCAACATATGACCCGCCGCCATTTCATTCATGGCGCTTAAATGGGCAAAACCAGCAGCACGAATTTTCACGCGATACGGCTTGTTAGCCCCATCAGAAACCAGATAAACTCCAAACTCACCCTTGGGGTGTTCAATTGCAGCGTAGGCTTCTCCTTCTGGTACACAGTAGCCTTCAGTGAACAATTTAAAATGATGTATTAAGGCTTCCATATCATCTTTCATGGTTTCGCGATCTGGCGGGGTCACTTTATGGTTTTCTAACATGACCGGGCCTGGATTTTCACGCAACCACTCCACACACTGACGAATTATCTTATTCGACTGGCGCATCTCTTCCACTCGCACCAGATAGCGGTCATAACAATCGCCAGTTTTACCAATCGGAATATCAAAATCCATCTTGTCATACACTTCATACGGCTGTTTTTTGCGTAGATCCCAGGCGATGCCTGAACCTCGCAACATTGGCCCACTAAAGCCCAGCTGTAGTGCGCGCTCCGGGGTCACTACGCCAATGCCAACGGTTCTCTGTTTCCAGATTCTATTTTCGGTCAGCAGGGCTTCGTATTCATCAACTCGGTCAGGGAAGGTTTCGGTAAAGTCCCAGATGAAATCCAATAACGAACCTTGCCGATTAGCATTAAGTTCATCCACCTTTTTCTCATTACTAAAAGGCGACACCTTGTACTGCGGCATCTCATCAGGTAAATCGCGATAGACACCGCCTGGACGGAAATAAGTAGCATGCATGCGTGCACCACTCACCGCCTCATAACAATCCATCAAGGTTTCTCGCTCACGAAAAGCATAGAGGAAAACTGTCATGGCGCCGATATCCAGTGCGTGCGCACCGATCCACATCAAGTGATTTAAAATGCGGGTGATTTCCGAAAACATGACGCGAATGTACTGCGCACGTTCCGGTGGCTTGATGCCCATTAACTTTTCAATCGACAGAACATAGGCATGCTCATTACACATCATGGACACGTAATCAAGTCGGTCCATGTAGCCAATGCTTTGATTGTAGGGTTTGCTTTCCGCGAGCTTTTCTGTGGCGCGATGCAACAAACCCACATGAGGATCTGCTCGCACCACTGTCTCACCGTCCATTTCCAGAATTAAACGCAAGACACCATGCGCAGCAGGATGCTGGGGACCGAAGTTAATAGTGTAGTTACGAATTTCAGCCACGTTTGCCCCCTTGCTCAGGACTGCCAACATAGACTGCCGGATCTTTTTCTTTGCGAATCACCCGTGGCACCAATACGCGCGGTTCAATTGACACCGGCTCATATACACAGCGCTTTTGTTTAGCATCATAGCGCAACTCAACATTGCCAATTAAAGGGAAATCTTTGCGGAAAGGATGACCGATAAAACCATAATCAGTCAAAATACGACGCAAATCAGGATGGCCTTCAAACAGAATACCAAACAGATCAAACGCTTCACGCTCATACCAGTTAGCACTATTCCAGACAGGAATAACGGAGGGTAACATCGGACGATTTTCTTTAACGAAACACTTAACACGTAATCGCTGGTTATGACTAACCGATAGTAGATGATAAACCACGGCAAATCGATCTCGCTGCCACTCTTGATGAACCGGCGAACTTCTAGCCTCACGCGCGCGACCAAAACCTGAGCCTGTCGCTTCGGTGGTCGCCCATTCATCTTGTCCATAGCTCAAATAGTCAACCACAGTCAGATCCATTAACTGCTCAAATTTGAGTTCATCTTGATCACGCAACTCTATGGCCACATCGAGCAAATCATCTCGCGCTACTTCAATGGTCAATTCGCCAAAAGCTTTATCACAAGCAATCAGCTTATCGCCAAAAATGTCTCCGAGTGTGTTCACTAATGACTTAGCCAAGCGACACCTCTTTGTTTGAGGAAATAGTTTTCCCTGAGCCAGTGTGCGCAACAGAGTCTTCATTGTGAGCCATAGAACGAGGGATTACTTTCTGACGGCGAATTTTATTTTGAAGTTGAATAATACCGTATAGGAGAGCTTCAGCTGTGGGCGGACAACCCGGCACATAAATATCAACCGGGATAATGCGGTCGCAACCCCGAACAACGGAATAGGAATAATGGTAATAACCGCCACCATTGGCGCAGGAACCCATGGATATTACCCATTTAGGATCTGGCATCTGGTCATATACACGACGCAGTGGCGGAGCCATTTTATTGGTCAAAGTCCCGGCTACAATCATTACATCTGATTGGCGAGGACTGGGCCTGAAAACCATTCCAAATCGATCCATATCATAGCGTGCGGCACCAGCATGCATCATTTCGATGGCACAACAAGCCAGGCCAAAAGTTACCGGCCACATTGAACCCGTACGCGCCCAGTCAAAGAGATCTTTGATACTGGTAGTTACAAATCCGTCACCCTGTAATTGCTGTTCCAGTCCCATTGTCGCACCTATTAATTACAATACGTTTCAATTAACAGAAACCACCAAAGAATGATTCATAAAAGGCAGTTATTCCCACTCCAAGGCTCCTTTTTTCCATTCGTAGGCAAACCCGATCAAGAGCAATAATAAAAAGACCCCCATACTAATAACACCAAACCAACCCACATCATCAAAAACCACTGCCCACGGGAATAAAAAAGCAATTTCCAAATCAAATATAATGAACAAAATGGCAACTAGATAAAAGCGCACATCAAATTTCATTCGGGAATCATCAAAGGCATCAAAGCCGCATTCAAATGCTTTTTCTTTGTCGGGATCAGGATTGGTTGGGCTAGCAAAATATCCGACTAACAACAGTCCTGTGCCGAATACCAGCCCAATAATGATAAATACGAGGATTGGTGCATATTGTTCTATCATAGGTATATGAGTCTCATGCGCGCCCTTGATTCCTTATTTATCAATAAGTTTCTACTTATTTAGAAATACCTTACCAGCAGTTCAAGGATTTGGCTAGCCCCCAAGGCGCACGCCCTTAATCTGGCAAGTTAATATGCATTAGAACACAAAGTTACAAAATATCGCTATAGAACACTTTGCTATTTTAGGTAATTATTTTAGTATGAATTAACACGACCCAAGTGATGTATCTCAATGATTTTTAAACGTAGCAAGAAAGAGCAAGACGATACTTCAACCACACGGGAGTCAGATAGCCAGCGCAAAAAGCGTACCCGTTTGGTCAAAATCAAGATCCCTGTTGACGAACTCACCCTTGGTATGCAAATTGCCGAGCTTGATCGCCCTTGGACTGAAGTACCTGTATTGTTCCAAGGATTCCCGCTGCAAAATCAGGAAGATCTCGACACTCTTGCGGTCTACTGTAATCATGTTTACGTGGAGCTCGATGAAGAGTACTGGGAAACTATTAAACACGACTACCCCAATGCTGAATACAAGCAAGCGCGCTCTGAAGCCGAAGAAGCACACCATAGCCTGCATCAAGAACTGCCTCGTGCTGAGCGAATTTTTAAAGCCTCTAAGAAAAGCATCAAGCTGCTCTTAGACGCTGTCAAAAATAACAAAGCCATTAATATAGACGAGTCTAAGCAACTGGTTTCAGAGTGCGTCACCAGCATACTGGCCAACCCCAATGCCATGTTTTGGTTATCTCGCATCAAGGACAGTGATGAATATACCTCGGAGCACTGCTTGCGAGTCAGCATTATGTCCATCGCCTTTGGCCAACTGCTTGGCTTCAACCTAGAAGAACTTGAAACAATTGGTATGTGCGGCCTGCTACACGATGTCGGTAAAATGAAGGTTCCACAGGAAATTCTCAATAAACCAGGCCCTTTAACCGATGACGAATTTAAAGTTATGCGGGAGCACACGGTTCTTGGTTATATTTTCTTGAAGCAGCACGGAGGCTTTGATGAAGTTGTCTGTGACGTAGCTCATGGGCACCATGAACGAGTTGACGGAAAAGGTTACCCCCAACGCCTGGAAAGCGAGCGTATCGGCATGTACCCAAAGATCATCGGCATTATCGATGCTTACGATGCGATCACCAGTGATAGAGTGTTCCGTGATGGTTTAGCTCCACTTGAAGCACTGGGTATTCTATTTAAAGAACGCGGCAAACACTTCGATACCGAACTGGTAGAAAAATTTATCCAGATGGTTGGTATTTATCCGCCCGGTAGTTTGGTGGAGATGACCAATGGTGAAACAGGCATTGTTCTCGCAGCCAACCCCGATCAAAAGCTTAAGCCTAAAATTGAGATTATTCTCGATCCACAAGGTAATTTTCGTCGGCCTATTGTTATAGACTTAACCAAAGAGCAATATGATCAGGGCAACAATCTCTACGCAATTAAGAAACCATTAAGAGATAGCTCTCGGGATATTAACCTAGAAGATTTCATACGCGGTAATGGCTAATAGGCTCTTATATATAATACTTTTCATGCCGTTATTTTTGCTTGCACCCGTCCCTCTAAGCGAATAGTATAAAAATTCGACACAAGGAGGTTGCATGAAATTCTTGGATAAATTGACCCAATGGATGGGAAAACACAAGAGCGCTGATTCATTGAATGAGTCAACCAAAAGACGTCGGTCTAGCCAATCTCACCTTGATATTTCCAAACAATACCAGAAACTTGAAAAGAAAAAGCTTAAAGTTACTGAGCTTCAAATCGGTATGACCGTTATTGAATTGGATCGCCCTTGGACCGATGTCCCCATTGATTTCCAGGAAATCACGATACACACACGAAGTGACATTGCTTTACTGCAACAATACTGCGATGAAGTTTACGTGGATTACTTTTCGTACACCAGTGTGACTTCCGACAACCTCTTCCACAACAAGAAACGCAAATCGGCAGATTTTAGCGCTAAGCAAACCAGTTTGGCTCTCAGAGCAGAACTCCCTAAAGCAAAAAAAGCCTTTGACCGTAGCTTGAAGCATATTCATCAACTGCTTGATGAAGTAGCTCGTGACAACCAAATCGATATTTATGCGGCCAAAGAAATCATTGCAGACTGTGTCGACAGCATTCTACGCAATGACACCGCTATGTTCTGGTTGAGCAAGGTCAAAAATCAGGATGAATACACCGCAGAGCATTGTTTACGCGTAGGTATTCTTGCCATTATTTTTGGTAAATATTTGCAGCTTGAGCGTACTCAACTCGAACTACTTGGCTTATGCGGCATGCTGCACGATGTCGGAAAGATGCAGATTCCAACTGAGGTGTTGAATAAAACCAGTCCTTTGACCCAGGATGAATTTGAGCTCATCAAACAACACACTGTACTAGGCTTTAACTACCTTGTCTCACACGGGGAGGTTGCACTGGAAGTTCAGCAAGCAGCTTACAATCATCACGAGCATACCAGCGGCAATGGCTACCCTCGGCAGATTTCAGAAGAATCTCTGTCTCTTTATGATCGAATAATTGCCATTGTTGATAGCTATGACGCCATGACCAGTGACCGCTGTTATCGACTTGGAATGCCAGCCTCACAAGCCGTTTCTATTTTATACAATGAACAACATGAGCATTACGATAGCCAGCTGGTTCAACTGTTCATTCAAATGGTCGGTATCTATCCAGTGGGCAGTCTTGTGAAAATTACTAATGGCCAAATTGCAATTGTGCTTTCGACCAATGAAGATCATAAGCTAGAACCCGTTGTTGAGCTGTTAACCGATCCTTACTGCCAATTAATCCAGCCCATTGCCATCGACCTATCCAAGCACGTTACAGACTCTTTGGGTAATAACTTAAGGATTAAACGCTCTTTAGCAGATAATGAAGTAGACTTTGACCTGAAGGCAGTATTATTGCGCTTTTCACCCTCCTCCCAGGTAGCCTAACTGATATTTCATAAGCTACTGAAAGTATAGCCTCTCTGCACTGTCTGTTTTTTACACAGTTTTTGCTTGTCATTTCCTTGCCTTAAGTACTATTATGAGTAGCTAGGGAGATATAGGATATGAAAGTATTCGACTTATTAGGCTTTAAGCGTAGTAGCGCCTCAAAAGACCCCACACATCAGCGAGCTAATAACTTAAAACCTAAGAAAACTACTGATAAAATCATCGAAAAGCGGAAAATTCCTGCCTCACGTTTACGGGTTGGAATGACTGTTGTTGATCTTGACCGGCCGTGGACAGAGGTTCCTGTGATGTTTCAGGAGCTCAAACTCTCAACCCAAAAAGAAATTCACCTGTTACAGAAATACTGCCAACATGTATTCATTGATGATGAGTCATATCATACTTATTACAAAATCATTGAGGATTTGTCTAACCGCAAACAGCTCTACCCCAAGCTCAACTTTCGACCCAAAGAAGCCAGCCAAAGTTTACGCCAAGAACTGAAAAAGATTAAATCTACTTTTGACCGCTCCTATACCCATATTTATCAGTTGATGAGCGACGTTCAACGTGACAGCAAGATTGATATCGAAGGTTCTAAAGAACTGGTTTCACATACGGTAGACAGTATTTTGCGCAATGAAACAGCCATGTTCTGGCTTTCCAAGATAAAGCACCAGGATGAATATACGTCCGAGCACTGCGTTCGTGTCGGTATTCTGGCTATAGCCTTTGGTAAATACTTGCAACTCTCGCGGGAAAACCTTGAAGCTCTTGGCATGTGCGGTATGTTACACGATGTAGGAAAAATGAAAGTGCCCCAGGACATTCTAAATAAACCGGCGTCTTTAAGTCCGGAAGAGTTTGCTGAGGTCAAAAAACATACCCTGCTTGGTTATGAATTCCTAAAAAACCATGGTGGTATCGATGAACAGATTTGTGCTGTAGCCCGCAATCACCATGAGCGTATGAATGGCGACGGCTATCCCAGAAATGTCGAATCTCAACTGCTTTCGCTCTATGATCGCATCATTGCGATAGTTGACAGCTATGATGCCATGACCAGCGACCGCTGCTACCATAAAGGAATTCCTGCCAGTCAGGCTCTTTCCGTTCTTTATAAAGAGCAAACCAATCACTACGATGCTGAACTGGTGCAACAATTTATCCATATGGTTGGCATATACCCAGTTGGTAGTCTGGTCGAAATGAATAATGGTCAGCTTGCTATTGTTTTATCTGTTAATGAAGATCATAAATTAGAGCCAGTTATTGAGCTTTTAACGGATATAGAGGGTAACCGCATCCAGCCAATAGCCACTGATCTATCTCGGCATCCGTCTGACAGCGAAGGTAACATTCTACGAATTAAGCGCGCACTTGCCGATTCCGACACAAGTTTTTGCTATGAGTCTTATATCAGAACTGTTGAATAGTAACTGCTGAATAGCTAGAGTCTATCGATCATTCCATGACATCCAGCTTATTTTTAATTATCCTAGACTTTGATTTTAAAAATAACAAATCCGTCCATGTCTATTAAACACCGAATTACTCCCCAAAAGGCCGATTATAGCTCACCTCGCTGGGCTCGCAATCAACATATTCAGTCTCTGTTAGCTACGGTTAAGCTCAGACGGCGCTTTGTACAAAATCAAGCCAAAGCTATGCTAGGTGCTTCTCAGGAAGTCATTGTCGAGAGCGTCGATGGCATTAAACTCCAAAGCTTTTATGCCCAATCTTCGGTCGATGCTCCGCTAGTAATCCTGATTCATGGTTGGGAAGGGAGCCACCAATCTCTCTACCTGCTGTCATCCGCCAGCACTCTATATAAAAATGGCTATAATGTAATCAGACTTAACCTACGTGATCACGGTGACAGTCATCACCTTAACCAGGAATTATTTCACTCCAACCGGCTAGATGAAGTGATTCATGCTGTTAAACACATTCAAACCCAGTATCAACCCAGCCAATTATTCCTTACTGGCTTTTCACTGGGCGGAAATTTTGCCTTGCGCGTTGCTAATCAAGCCCATAAGCACAATATCAATCTTGCTAAAACTATTGCCATATGTCCCGCTCTTGATCCTAAAGATATTCTTGTGAAACTTGAAACTGGACTATCCCTTTATATCAAGTATTTCATGTATAAATGGAAACGGTCTTTACGCAAAAAACAGCAGCTTTTTCCGCATTTATACGATATTGAAGAATCGTTACAAACCGATTCCATGCGCCAGCTAACTGAAGAATTAGTCAGTTTTTATGGTGATTACGACAGTATCAATGCCTATTTCGATGGTTATGATATTACTGGTGATTATTTACAAGAACTGAAAGGTGAGACCTCTATTCTGCTAGCCAAGGACGACCCCATTATTGATTACCGAGCGATATACGATCTGCCCTCCAAATCCAATATCCACTATTTTTTATCAGAATATGGCGGACACTGCGGTTTTATCAAGAATCATAAATTACATAGCTGGTTAGACGATTTTTTGTTAGCTCAGCTCAACATTAATCAGAGTTGAGATGGGTCTGAAATCCACTCAGGCATTGGTCGCTTGGTCCATTTAGCAAATCTTAGCTTATCTCCTCGATAGAAATTTCGATAGGCAGAGATGGCGTCCCCGCTGACCTTAAATTCAACGGGCATGGCTTGAGCAAACTCAGTTAAACCCAAGTCTTTGAACTGCATTGTTTCTATTTCCTGCAACACATCCATCGATTTATGGTCATGAGTCTTGTTAAACCGGTAACGATATTCGTCATTTAATGCTTTGGCTAATGCACTCAGCCACACAAAGTTGCTATAAGAATACTCGACCCATAACACACAGGGATGTTTAAGATGAGTACTCTTGTAAGGTGTCTCAAATCCCTTCTTGTTAAGTGCTGTACAGAGTATTTGCACGCTTTCCAGAATCATTTTAACCACATGCTGATCGCAGTGATACTCGGCACAAAGCTTTATATTTTTATCTAAAACAAAGATATTCATTTCAGGCATCGATTGCATAAAAATAGAATTGTGCCTTTTCAGATGTGAATTTTGCATAAAAAAGCCGCCACAGGGGGCGGCTTTTGCAACCATTAATATTTAGTTATTCATTGCTGCCAATTCGATTCTTGCGGCTGCGCCATACAGATGACTGGCATCACCTTGCAACTTTCCTTTAGGATCCACTGTGGGCCATAGTTCTCTTAGCTCTAACAGCCACTGCCTTGTATTGGCAATGTCGTCTTTGGCCAGTTCTTGCTGCTCACTATTAATAGCATCCAACCTTTCTATGGCAATTTCGGTAAAGCCATAAGCATCCTGATACTCATGGACATTGACCACGTCACCATTTTTTACCCCAATAGCATATTCATCTGCTGCAGTTCTGACCATTAAACTGATACTCAACAACACATCTCGAGCTGTTTTATTGTCGATTTGTTCACTTTGAGCAATTCTGCTTTGCAACGCGCTATAAGCTTTGGTCACAGCCGCTTCGCTTTTCTCTTCGTTAACGGCCTTGGCCAGAATCTGTAATTCTTTGGCAAAACCATTAACCTTGCGCGCCTCAAATATGGGTTTCAATCCTGCATAAAGTTCGTCTTCCGGATGCTTCATATGAGTCTTAGCCATGTCAATATGACCTTCTCGGTAGAGTTTATAACCAACCCATAAATGACCGCGAATCAATCCTAATTGGGCTAAAAAAGCCGCATCATCTTTAACTAAATCGATACTGGCTCCGCCTTCACCTTCACCACCCTCGCCTTCGCCACCTTCACCCTCTCCACTACTGAGTAAAGAGACGCTGCTTATTCCTGCAACGAATTGATTGCCATCAGATGCTAATGGTTTAGCATCCACTGCGGTTGACACCACACTGGTTGCCAGCAAGGCCGAGCTCACGCCAAGCCATATTTTTCGCTTTTCGTACATAGAATTACCCTTTCAAGTTTCTTTTCTAACTGACATTGCTTTATACTGGCTATCATTCCATAGATGCGATTGATTCTCAATAACATATTTATGATACTGCAGCTTTCTGACATCATCGAGCCCAATACTCTCAATGTAATCTGCGAAGAGGTGGCAAAGCTCGACTTCCATTCCGGCCAGCAAACCGCTGGCAGAGCAGTACGCTCGCTTAAAAATAATCAGCAGATTCTGCTGGCAGATGACCAGCCAGCCCCCTTAGCTTTGCTACTCAAATATCTTTCTAAAAACCCCATCTTTCAGGCTGCCTGCTTGCCCCGGCAGTTTGCCAGAGTCATGCTCAACCGCTATCAGCAGGGTATGCAATACGGTAATCACATAGATGATGCTTACATTGCAGGAGTGCGTACTGATGTATCCTTTTCTTTCTGCTTATCTTCGGCCAGTGATTACCATGGCGGAGAACTGGTGTTGTGCGACTCAACCGGGGAGCGCTCATGGAAACTCGACAAGGGCGAGGTACTGGTTTATCCAAGCACCCAGCTACACCGCGTTAACTCTGTTACAGAAGGCGAACGTATCGCCATGGTCGGCTGGTTACAAAGCACAGTTCGAGATGCCGGCCACCGCGAACTGTTATTCGATTTAAAGCAGTCCGCTGCACATGAGCTGGAAGCTCAGGGGAAGTCAGAACAGTATGACCGCCTCAGCAAGTCTTACAGTAACTTGTTAAGAATGTGGGGCGACTAGTTCACTCATATCTTAAATCATGTCGTACTCATGTTAACGACAAAAAAAACCGCCAATCAAGGCGGTTTTTTTGTCTGGCTGTTTAGCTGTTTACAGGATGTAAACGAAGATAAACAGGAATACCCAGACCACGTCCACGAAGTGCCAGTACCAAGCACCAGCTTCATAGGCAAAGTGATCTTGCGGGGTAAAGTGACCTTTGGCACAACGAATGGTCAGGATAATCAAGAAGATTGTACCTACCGTTACGTGTAAGCCGTGGAAACCAGTCAACATAAAGAAGGTTGAACCGTAAATACCGCTACCCAAGGTTAGTCCCATTTCAGTGTAGGCATGGATGTATTCCCAGATCTGAAGACCCATGAAAATAACACCCAAGGCTGCTGTAATGGCAGTGAACTGGATTAACGTTGCGCGATTCTTCTCTACCAAAGCGTGGTGAGCGATGGTCAATGTAAATGAAGAGAATAAAAGAATCGCAGTATTGATTGCCGGTAAGCCCCAGGCACCCATGCCAGTAGTGGTTTCGCCACCAGGCGTTTTCTCCATTGGCCAGTTAGGAATAAACTCAGGCCATAAGAACTCATGCGTTGCAGCGTTGTTGCTTGAACCGCCTAACCATTCCATGACCAGAATACGAACATAGAATAGTGCGCCGAAGAATGCCGCAAAGAACATCACTTCTGAAGTAATGAACCATAGCATACCTTGACGGAATGAACGGCTCATTTGTGCGCTGTACAAGCCGCTCATTGATTCACGGATGGTTGCCGCCCACCAAGTTGAGAGCATGAAAATCAGCACAAGGATTCCAAAGGTTAAAACTAACCCGCCCGGTATACCAATAAAGTCCTCGCCTTGAATGGTTTTACCAGCACCTAATGCAGTAAAAAACAAGCCGATAGAACCGATAAACGGCAGCTTGCTCTGCTCTGGTACATAATACTT
Source organism: Kangiella sp. (assembly GCA_026195755.1). Classification (GTDB taxonomy): domain Bacteria; phylum Pseudomonadota; class Gammaproteobacteria; order Enterobacterales; family Kangiellaceae; genus Kangiella. The sequence continues at coordinate 23,475 of JAPHRL010000124.1, forward strand.
TTCGTATTCTGTATTTGTTTGTTCACTCATCGTATGTCTCCGTTAAAGACCGTTGCGCTGACGTCTCAGTCAGCAGCCTGTGTTTGTTGCTCGGCAGGCGTTACATTGTGTAGCGTATAAGCCAATGTAATGGTGTCATACTTTTCCGGCAAATCTTTATCCACAAAGAAACGCATTGGCATTTCTTCAGTAGCACCAGCAGCCAGTGTTTGCTGATTAAAACAAAAACATTCTGTTTTGTTGAAATACTGACTGACCAGGTTTGGCGAAAAGCTCGGAATCGCTTGCCCTACAATAGCTTTGCCTGCGCGATTTTTAACTCGGAAGTTAACTTCATATTCCTTGCCAGGATAGACCTTTATTTGTGTTTGTACCGGCTGAAAATCCCAAGGCATGTCGTTCTTGGTGATTGTCATAAATTGAACGGTGATCTCACGGCTGGTATCCGGCTCTTGCTGTTCGTAAACAGCAAGACCGTTTGATTTACCATTTAAGCCCGTGATCTGACAGAACACATCGTATAAAGGAATCATGGCAAAACCAAAAGCCAACATGATCAACACCACCATGACCAGTTTACGGGTCATGACCTTGTTTTTATCTTGCTCGGGCTGTTGGTTAATATCACTCATAATCAGTTACTTCGTCAGATTAATCACTATTAGTCCACTTTAGGTGGCGTACTAAATGAATGGTACGGCGCTGGTGAAGGTAATTGATTAAATTCAAGACCCTCTGCACCTTCCCATACTTGATCAGTCGCTTTTTCACCTTTCTTCAACATGCAGGTTTTAACCAGAATCCACAAGAATAGGAACTGAGTTAAACCTAAGCCGAATGCACCAATACTTGACCACATATTGAAGTCAGAGAACATGATGTTGTAATCAGGAACACGACGTTGCATACCCGCCAAACCTGAGAAGTGCATTGGGAAGAAAGTTAAGTTAACAAACACGATTGATAACCAGAAGTGGACTTTAGCCAACTTCTCATCATACATACGACCAGTCCACTTAGGCATCCAGTAATAAACTGCTGCCATGGTACCGAAAATAGCACCCGGGAATAGTACATAGTGGAAGTGAGCAACCACGAAATAGGTATCATGATACTGCCAATCTACCGGAGTTAGCGCCAGCATAACGCCAGAGAAACCACCAATAGTGAATAGAATCACGAAAGCAATCGCATACAGCATAGGCGTTTCATAGGTGATTGAACCTTGCCACATGGTCGCTACCCAGTTAAATACCTTCACACCCGTTGGTACAGCAATCAACATGGTCGCAATCATGAAAAATAATTCACCTTTAACCGGCATACCCACGGTAAACATGTGGTGAGCCCAAACGATGAATGATAGGAAAGCGATCGATGCTGTTGCATAAACCATTGAAGAGTATCCAAACAGCTTCTTACGAGCAAAGGTTGGAATAATCGCAGAAGCGATACCAAACGCTGGAAGAATCATGATGTAAACTTCAGGGTGACCGAAGAACCAGAAAATATGCTGGAACATCACAGGATCACCACCACCGGCCGCATCAAAGAATGAGGTACCGAAGTGACGGTCTGTCAGCATCATGGTTACCGCGCCGGCAAGTACAGGCATAACCATGACCAGCAAGAAGGCTGTAATTAACCAGGTCCATACGAACAATGGCATTTTCATCAATGTCATGCCAGGGGCACGCATGTTGAATACGGTTACGATAACGTTGATAGCACCCATGATGGATGAGATACCCATCAAGTGAACACCAAAGATAAAGAAGTCTGTCGATGGAGGACCATAAGTGGTCGACAATGGCGCATAGAAAGTCCAACCGAAGTTAGGCGCACCACCTTCCATAAACAATGATGACAACAACAGGATAAAGGCTGCTGGAAGAATCCAGAAACTCCAGTTGTTCATACGTGGCAAGGCCATGTCTGGCGCACCAATCATCATCGGAATCAACCAGTTAGCAAGACCAACAGTCGCTGGCATCACAGCACCAAAGACCATGATCAAGCCATGCAGGGTTGTCATCTGATTGAAAAAGTTAGGTTCAACGAACTGTAAGCCCGGTTGGAATAGCTCGGCACGGATAACCATTGCCATAGCACCACCAATCAGGAACATGATGAACGAGAAGACCAGGTACATGGTACCGATGTCTTTATGGTTCGTAGTAAATAACCAGCGTGAAATGCCGGTTGGTTTATGATCACCCATAATTATTCCTCCTTACCGGCATTTTTGAAGTCGTAGACGTCTTGTGGCTGAGCCTTATCGCCCTTATCGTTGCCCCAGGCATTACGCTCATAAGTGACGATTGCAGCAATTTCAGCTTCAGTTAACTGTTGCCCAAATGGCTGCATCGCAGTGCCAGAAACGCCATTTACAACCACATCAATATGCTTCTCGATATCGCCTTCAATAATCGGACTACCAACCAATGATGGGAATGGACCGTTACCCTGGCCGTTTGGCATGTGGCAGGCTGCGCAGTACTTGTTATAAGCTGCCTCACCTTCAGTCATCAACTGAGCCATGGTGCGCTCATTCAAGTCTGGGCCAGATTTAGCTTCTTCAACTTTAGAAGCCATCCAAGCGTCGTACTCAGCTTGTTCTAATACATGCACCACGATTGGCATAAAGCCGTGGTCTTTACCACATAGCTCAGCACACACACCACGGTAAATACCTGGCTCATCTACTTTAGTCCATACTTCATTAACAAAGCCTGGAATCGCATCTTTTTTGACTGAAAAGTCAGGTACCCAGAAAGAGTGGATAACGTCTTCAGCAGTAACCAAAAAGCGAACTTTTTGACCAACTGGGATAACCAGTGGGTTATCAACTTCTAAAAGATAATTTTCATAATCGATAGGAGTGCCTGAGAAGTTTTTACCTGAATTGTCTCTAGTTTTCAGAGACTGCTCATCCAGATTCGAGAAGAAGCTAACATCGTTGCTCGGGTCGTTATCGCCATCGATGTATTTGTATTCCCATTTCCACTGCCAGCCTTTAACCATAACGGTCATATCTGAATCACTGGAATCTTCCATCTTTATCAACAAGCTAACAGCCGGAACTGCTAATGCGATAAGGATGATGAAAGGAATAACGGTCCAAATAATCTCAACGGTGGTACTGTGAGAAAACTTAGCTGGGATAGGGTTTTTGCTTTTACGATGCGCAAACATCGAGTAAAACATTGCGCCAAAAGTTAGGACTCCGATCACTACACAGACCCAGATCGCGATCATGTGTAATTCGTAAACTTCTTTACTGATCTCAGTCACACCTTCACGCATGTTATACGCCTGTTCACTACAACCGGTTAGCACTAAAACAGCTAGCGCGGCTACAGCGAGAGCGACTTTGCGGAACAATGACATGCTCTTCTCTCCACTAACGTTAACCCGCAAAATGCGGAAAATTGTTATTAATTAGATAATAAATACTAAGAATTCCTGTCTGCCCTAGCAGGAATTTAGCCAATCAACCTTGATCGGAATCAAGATTTAAGGGCGGCCATTTTATCTGAGAAGATAGGGAAAAACTAGACGGATCTGTAATAAAACCTGACTCACCCAGGGTTTGTTGGCCTTTGAGGTTCAATTTTTGTTCAAAACAAAAGCGTTCTGGTCGCGGCGATCGCCATGTAACCTAGTCATTCTCGGCTTTGTCTCCTGAGTCGCTCTACCTCCTGCATCTGACCCACATGGATGTGGGGAATGCAATAGTAACGCTTGGAGCGTTACTTGCCATACAGTCGGTCAGAAATTGTTCCCGACATTTCCTGACACTTCCGACATCCCTGTCGGTCGTAAGGTAATGGGGAGCAACAAAGAGCAGGGCGCTTTTGATTGAACCCGAAGGGCAACAGACCCTAGGGGTTTTCTCGCAGTTTTTGTAGGGTTTTTATACGCTTAAGCAACTTTTCATCAACTTCGAACTCAGGATAGGTACGCTGAAACTGTTCCCACTCATCCATTGCGGTTATTTCATCACCCGCATCTAATGCCTGTTCAATTTCCTCGAGCCAGACCTCGGGTAAAGGGTATCCAAGCACTGCTTCATCCAATACGCCATGATCATCAAACCCGGCGGTTTGATTGCCTTCTGCTACGATAGTCGTCACCGGCTCA
>JAPHRL010000126.1 GCA_026195755.1 Kangiella sp.
TCAAAACCAATACCACCTGCACCAATCACAGCCACTTTTTGGCCAACTGGTTTTTTATGCCACAACACATCAATATAGTTGAGTACTTTCGGGTGCTCGACACCCGGAATATTAGGCGTTCTAGGCACAACCCCGCTAGCCAATATGACTTCGTCATATTGACCGGTTAAGTCTTCGGCAGTGATCTCAGTATTCAGGTGGACATTCACCCCAGTGAGTTCCAGCTGCTTTTTGAAATAGCGTAAAGTCTCATAAAACTCTTCTTTACCAGGAATCTGCTTTGCTATATTGAGTTGGCCGCCAATTTCTGCACGCTTATCAAACAGATGGACCTCATGGCCACGCTTACTTGCTTCTGTTGAAAAAGCTAGACCAGCTGGCCCAGCGCCAACCACGGCAATTCGTTTCTTGTTAGTAACAGGTGTTGCGACTAATTCAGTTTCATAACAAGCACGAGGATTCACTAGGCAACTTGCGCGTTTATTCTTAAACACATGATCCAGACAAGCCTGATTACAAGCAATACAGGTATTAATTTCATCGGCGCGATTTTGCTCAGCTTTAACCACAAACTCTGCATCAGCCAGAAGCGGACGAGCCATTGAAACCATGTCGGCGGCACCATCACTTAAAATTTCTTCGGCAACGTGCGGCATATTAATTCGGTTAGAAGTAATCAATGGAACAGAAACTTCGTTACGTAATTTTTTTGTGACCCAGGTGAAAGCGGCTCTTGGGACCGAAGTGGAAATAGTAGGAATTCGTGCCTCATGCCAACCAATCCCGGTATTGATAATGGTAGCCCCTGCTTTTTCAACTTCTTTGGCTAACTGAACCACTTCATCCCAGGAACTTCCACCTTCAACCAGATCCAGCATCGATAAGCGATAGATCACAATGAAGTCTTCGCCTACAGCTTCTTTTACTGCTTTAATAATTTCTAGTGGAAAACGAATCCGGTTCTGGTAAGCACCGCCCCATTCATCTTTCCTATGATTAGTCCGTTTCACAATAAACTGATTAATGAGGTAACCTTCAGAGCCCATGATTTCAACACCGTCATAGCCTGCTTTCTTAGCTAGCCGAGCACAATTAGCATATTGCTTAATGGTCTTTGCGATACCACGTTTGGAAAGTGCCTTTGGTGTAAAAGGACTAATCGGCGCTTTAAGTTTCGATGCAGATGCTGAAAAAGGATGGTAGGCATAACGGCCGGCATGTAGGATTTGCAATGCAATTTTCCCACCGGCCTCATGCACTGCATCAGTTACAATTTTATGCTTCTTAACTTGCCAGCTAAAACTCAGCTGGGAAGAATGAGGTGCCAGGCGCCCTCGAAAGTTGGGTGAAATCCCACCAGTGACCATTAAGGCTACACCGCCACGCGCGCGCTCGGCATAGAATGCAGCCATTTTTTCAAAACCACCCTTTTCTTCTTCAAGTCCAGTATGCATCGAGCCCATCAACACTCGATTTTTAAGTGTCGTAAAGCCTAAGTCCAATGGTTCGAGTAATTTTGAATATGTCACAATGGTGTCTTTATGTTTGATTTCAGATGAACTCAAGTCTACTGGTATAACCAGACCAAGGCAATCCCTAAGCGCTGATCCCAAAGTACATACTTAATTACAAAATGACAGAATAGAGAAACACTGTTAAAACAATAAGTTAGAAACATTAATTGAATTTAAGACTAGTCATAAAACAACCAATTTGTATAGAATGTCACCATCCAAAACTATTTTAACTAGAAAAGGTATTTCACGTGTCACAACCTAACTCAATGATCGGTAAATTCTTTTACCGTGTATGGAAGACTGTTGATGTTGCAGGCCGATTAATGATTGGTCTGATCGCACTAACAATATTTGTTTTATTTGTTCGAGGTTGCACTAGCGGCCCCGACCTACCAACAGTTGACGATGGTGCAGCGCTAATTCTGGCGCCAAAAGGCATCATCGTTGAGCAGGAAACTTACCTCGACCCTATCGAGCGAGCCATGCAAGAAGCGCAAGGCATTGCTCCCAATGAAACTTCAATTTATGACCTACTGGACGCTATTGAATACGCAAAGAACGATGACCGTATCAGTGTAATGGTCATTAATGTTAATAGTCTGCAAGGTGTCTACGCGGGCATAAGCAAATATCAGGATCTTCGCGAAGCCATTATTGAATTTAAAGAAAGCGGGAAAAAAGTCATCGCAGTCGGTGACTATTATATGCAAGGCCAGTACTACCTTGCATCGACAGCAGATGAGGTTTATATGAACCCATTCGGGATGTTGATGTTTGAAGGTCTGGGTGGAAATGGTACCTATTTCAAATCCGCACTTGATAACCTTGGCGTTAAGGTACACGTTTTCCGAGTGGGCACATTTAAATCAGCGGTTGAACCATTCATTCGTGACGACATGTCTGAAGCAGCTAAAGAAGCTAACCTTGAGTGGATGGGTGATTTATGGGCACACATGAAGCAAGAGCTCGCAGCGTCACGTGGTATGTCTGTTGCAGAGTTTGATGATTTCGTCGAAAACTATTTGGTTAAGTTCGAAGCAGCCAATGGCGATAGTGGTGAACTTGCCGTTGAAGAAGGTTTCATCGACAAATTAATGACTCGTGGTGAATTCCGCCAATACATGATCGACATGGTCGGACTCAATGATAAGAAAGATTCTTATAAAGCCATTGGCCATAAAAACTACCTTAAGGCCGTCCGCCCATTGATTGAACTGCCAAGCAATAAAGATACGGTTGCAGTGATTATCGCCAAAGGAGAGATCGTAGACGGTAGCCGCAAAGAAGGTGTTATTGGTGGCGACAGCACAGCACGCCTAATCCAAAAAGCACGTCTTGATGACAAGGTTAAAGCGATTGTTTTACGTGTCGACAGCCCAGGGGGCAGCGCATTTGCTTCAGAAGTGATTCGTAGCGAACTTGAGCGCGCACAAAATGAAGGCAAAATCGTGGTAGCTTCTATGGGTGGTGTTGCAGCCTCTGGTGGATACTGGATTTCAGCAACTTCAGATGAAATCTGGGCACATCCGACTACAATTACTGGCTCAATTGGTATCTTCGGTATGATTCCAACCTTCGAAGAGCCATTGAACAAATTAGGCGTTCATCGTGATGGCGTAGGGACAACCAAGTGGACACTAGCCTTCGATCCAATGGATGGTATTTCACCAGAATTCGCTCAGCTTATTCAACGTAGCATAGAGCGTGGTTACGAGCGCTTCCTATCACTCGTAGCTGAAGGTCGTGATATGACTGTCGAGGAAGTCGATCAGATTGCTCAAGGTCGTGTATGGTCTGGCGAAGATGCTCACCGATTAGGTTTAGTTGACCAACTAGGTGATCTCGAAGCTGCAATTGAATCAGCCGCAAAACTTGCCAATATTGGTGATGACTATGCGGTTAAATTCATCAAGCGTGAACTCAGCTCTGAAGAAATCTTCATCAGAAACCTGCTTGATCAAGCTAAAGCTGAAGGTAAGCTTGATGCTGTGATTGCACAGCTTAATAACAGCGAAACAGACGTTGTTGGTCATGTCTTAGGGCGTGCTAAAAAGATCGTTAGTATTTTCAACAGCTTCAATGATCCAAATCATGTCTACGCACATTGCATGTGTGTTGAGCTATAACCCAACAAGGTTAACAATGAAAAGGCGCTAATTGTTAGCGCCTTTTTTTATCCTAAACTAAACTCCTTCAAGCCAAGCTCAAGCACCCTGCTCTTCTTTTAAAATATCTCAGAAAACACTGCCCAAAACTTCAACCCAACTAGCTACCAACTACTACTTACAATTGCTAACAGTCTCGATTCCTAACTCGCTTGCAATGAAACTACAAAACCAACTTAAGTGAAGTATATGAAAATTTTGATAACGACATTAATGGCCTATTTGATAACTGGTCACGCTTCCGCAACATCTTTACAGGCTGTTAACGAAAAGCTAAATGAAGAAATTCAGGATATGGATAACCAGCTTTTTAATATTGGCTTTAATCAATGCGACATAGGAGTATGGAAAGATATTATTAGTGAAGACATCGAATTTTACGATGTCCGAACAGGCCTCAATACCTCATTTGAAAAGGAAATTAATTCATTTGAGGACAAATGCTCAAAACCTTTTGATGTAACGCGGCAGCTGGTCTCATATGAATTCCTTCATCCTTCAGCTAGGTGATTACGGTGCGTTACAAACAGGGAAACAGAACTTCTATGTCGACGGAAACTTGGTCGAGAAAGCAAAGTTTATCGTTATTTGAGAGCGCACAGCCGATAGTTAGATGGTTAAGAGGGTCGTTAGTTATGACCATCAAGCTGTGGAGCCGTGAGGTAAATGTCGGATCGAATATAGGATGGGTTTATACCCAAGGGGGCAGACCCGGCGCCCATAAAACGATGGGTTACGCATAAATGCTAACCCATCCTATAAAGAGCAATAGCGGAATATTAGCGAGAGCTCCTTTCAGTCACGCGATGGTTCTCGTCCCTATTAAATTTAGGAATAAAAAAAGCCTGCTTGATAGCAGGCTTTTAGGATAGTGGCGGAGCGGACGGGACTCGAACCCGCGACCCCCGGCGTGACAGGCCGGTATTCTAACCAGCTGAACTACCGCTCCGCAGTATTTGTTAGGTCTCTTGCGAGTCTTAACAGGTGTTTCGCTGGTGACCTCATCGGTCGACGGAGCGCATATTACTTTCGTTCTTAGGGTAGGTCAACAACTTTTTTATAAAAATATTTAACTTTTATGAAAACCGATTAAATGCTGTGCAAATTGATGATTTTTCAATCGGCTAGCGGGATCCAGGAGATGATTCGATCTTCAACTTCTTCTGCCGTAAGTTTTGTTTCTGAGATAATTTTGCCTTTAATGCTGTGCCCTTTTTTATGCACTAGCTGTTTATCGCCTGAGATTAAATAATGCCAGTCAGGAAGATCTTTACCCTCTGCTACCAGCCGATAGGCGCAGGTGTCTGGCAGCCAGAAGTATTCTTCAACGGTGTCTGCAGTCAGTTGGACGCAGTCTGGA
>JAPHRL010000142.1 GCA_026195755.1 Kangiella sp.
AATCATATGTTCGCTAAGAAGTGCCGCGGCGCCATACAAGCCGGCAATATGAGTGCCATCCGCATTAAGCTTACGAAGCTGCTTGGCTAGCGAGGTACCGCCGATTAAGGTCGAAATCTGTAACGGGCGCTCCCCAATAATAATCACTAAATCAACACCGACGAGATGTTGTAGATTTATAGGGCTTGAGGCGTCTTGACGATTGCGAATAAGAAAAGTGTCACACTCGACAAAACCGTTATTCATCATTACTAGCTCAAGCTCAGTTTCTTGCGGTTCTTCGCTGACGTTTAAAATGACCGCTTTGGCCTTAGCAGTCAGGCAAATACTACGCATTTGTTCAGCAACCCGTTCGTTGACTGAATTCAGACATCCACCAATTGGAATGATGTAACCACGTTCAAACTTACCGCTACCTTGTGATGGCATGAGTGAGTCCTTAAAGAATAATGTGCTTACTAACTCTAAGCCAAACGGATGTCTTCGGGTCTTTGTTGCCGATTATGGTCGGGAACGAGCCTCTTATGTTTGACCGAGCATAGCACTAAATCAGGTTAAAAAATGTGGCAGAGTTAATGGTAATTTGATCAAAGTGCTCGATTAAAATCATTAACTTATCAGCCAAACCTCATACTGAGACTTGTAACTCATTGATCTCTAAGTCTCGGATAAAAGCTACATTAGCACTGCCTTTAAATCAGCGTCAATAGGGCATTCTGGTTTAAACCTTTACAGATAAATTGTTTGTTGCTTAAATGACAGACTTTCAATTTCACGGGTAATTAGAATGAAAATACAAAAGACATTGTTCTGCTCCTTGGCGGTGATGGCCGTTTTAGCAGGGTGTCAGCAAGAAACCGAGCAAGAGACTAAGTCTGATATGGTTGATTCACAACCTCAGCAGGAGCAAGTGGTAAAGGCTGACAATACTAACAATAAAAAAGCTCACAACCCTATTGATGATCATACTTACGGCAACCTCCATGAAGTCGATTTAAAGCACTTGGAGCTAGACTTGACAGTTGATTTTGAAGCAAAGTCTCTGGAGGGTTTTGTTGACTTAAGCTTCGACCGTTTAAAAGATGACGTTAATGAACTGGTACTTGATACTCGTGATATTGATGTTTCTAAGGTCGAATTAAACCAGGATGGCCAGTGGGTTTCCGGTAAATTTGAACTTGCAGATAAAGATGAAGTAATGGGGTCTAAGCTTACGGTTAAGCTTGAGGCGGGCGTGAATAAAGTTCGAGTGCATTATGCAACTCAGCCACAAGCCAGCGGCCTACAGTGGTTAACACCTGAGCAAACAGCGGGCAAAAAACATCCATTCATGTACAGCCAGGCGCAAGCCATTCATGCGCGTAGCTTTCTGCCGGTACAGGACAGCCCTGCTGTGCGTATTACTTACAACGCAACCATCCGTACACCCAAAGAATTGTTGGCAGTGATGAGCGCCTTTAATGAGCCGGATACAGAGCTAGATGGCGAGTATCACTTTGAAATGCCGCAGGCAATCCCAACTTATTTGATTGCTATTGGCGTGGGTGATCTGGACTTCAAAGCGATGAGTGACAGAACCGGTGTTTATGCAGAGCCAGCTATTTTAGATTCTGCAGTTGCCGAATTCGATGACACCGAAGACATGGTGAAAGTCACGGAAGAACTTTATGGTCCGTATCGCTGGGGACGTTATGATTTATTGATTTTACCTCCGGCATTCCCTTACGGTGGCATGGAAAATCCGCGACTATCTTTTATTACGCCTACTGTGATTGCTGGCGACAAAAGTTTAGTTAGCCTGATTGCGCATGAATTAGCTCATTCTTGGTCAGGTAACCTGGTAACCAATGCAACGTGGCATGATTTTTGGCTTAACGAAGGCTTCACATCCTACGTCGAGAACCGCATTATGGAAGAACTGTTTGGTCGTGAACGTGCTCTAATGGAGCAGTCTCTGGCGGTTCAAGACTTACGTCAAGCAGTTCAGGATTTGCCTGAAAAATATACAGTTTTAAATGTTGATTTAGACGGCGCTGATCCAGATGACGCATTCTCAACTGTGCCATACACCAAAGGTCAGATGTTCTTAGTCTGGTTAGAGGAAAAGTTTGGTCGTGAAGTTTTTGATAAGTTCTTGGTTGGACACTTTAATGATCATGCATTCCAGAGTATTACGACCCAGCAGTTTGAAGCATATTTGAAGAAAAATCTCTTAGATAAGCATCCTGGAGTTGTGTCTGAAGAAGAGATACACACCTGGATTCATGAACCGATGCTTCCAGACATGATGCCTAACCCAAAGTCTGGCGCGTTTAACACTGTTGATGCAAAGACTAAGCAGTTATTATTGGGTGAAATAACGCTCGACCAGCTAGGTACTCAGCAGTGGACCGTTCACGAATGGCTACATTTTTTGAATAACTTGCCAACCGATATGTCGGCTGATGACATGATGACGATGGATGCGACATTCAAATTAACTGAATCGACTAATAATGAAATTGCTCACGCATGGTTACTATTGTCTCTGAAAGCTGGTTATGAAGTTGTATTACCAAGGCTGGAGAATTATTTGATAACCATTGGTCGACGTAAGCTAATAGTGCCACTCTACAAGCAACTGATGGAAACTGAGCAAGGTGCTGAATTCGCTAAGCGGGTTTATCAAGTTGCTCGCCCTGGTTACCACCCATTGGCTCAAGCAACGTTAGATGAGGTTGTAAAGTAAATAGAGTGCTGTTGTTCCTTACGAAAAGGCTTTCTTCGGAAAGCCTTTTTTGTCTTTGAAACTAGCTAGTTAACATTTGTAACATTGTCCGAAAATGGTAGTCTAATAGTCTATTATTGCTGAGAGTTTTTTATGCAACATCATGTTTTTAACAAACCAGTTACTACAATGCCTGATGCTAAGCAGGAGATCGCTACTTTTGCTATGGGTTGCTTTTGGGGTGGGGAAAAATTGTTTTGGCAACAGCAAGGTGTGGTGATGACCAGTGTCGGCTATGCCGGTTCAAAGTTCGAGAACCCAACCTATGAACAGGTATGCGGCGGCTTAACAGGACATGCGGAAGCAATCCAGGTTATTTATGAGCCCAGTATTATTTCATACCAAGAACTTTTAAAACTTTTTTGGGAAAATCACGATCCAACCCAAGGTATGAGACAGGGTAACGATATTGGCAGCCAATATCGCTCGGTTATTTTTACTCATTCCGAAATTCAAATTAACCTTGCCATTGAAGCTAGAGATGAATATCAAAAGCAGTTAAGTGCGGAAGGATACAAAGAAATTACTACCAGTATTGAACCGATAGAAAACTATTATTTAGCCGAGGAATACCATCAGCAATATCTTTCAAAAAATCCAGGAGGATATTGTGGTCATGGCGGTACTGGTGTTTGTTTTATGAAGAATTAATCAACACAATTGTAAAGGATTTTTTATGGCACACTTAAAACCATTATCCGCAGATAGCCATCCAGAACTTGCAGATGACTTTAAAATTTTTGAAGAAATACTGGGATTTATCCCTAACAGTTTGCTAACCATGCAGCGTCGTCCCAAGATCGTTCAGGCTTTTGGTGTTTTAACAAAAGCGGTTATGAATCCTGAAGGAGTCGTAGACTTGGGGTTCAAGCGTTTGATTGCTCACTTTGCAAGTCGCGCAGCAGGCTGCCAGTATTGTGAAGCACACTCACTTATTGCCGCTAATATTCATGGTATTAACCAAGAAAAAATTGATGCTATTTGGGACTATCAAACCAACTCTTTGTATAGTGACGCTGAGCGGGTAGCTCTTGATTATGCGCTAGCAGCTGGCTCTGTGCCGAATGCAGTTGACAATGAACTTATGGAGCGTATGAAGCAACATTGGTCTGATGATGAAATCGTTGAAATTCTTGGTGCTGTATGTCTGTATGGCTTTTTAAATCGATGGAATGACTCTATGGCAACCGATCTTGAAGATGCCCCAAAGCTAATGGGAGATAGAGTTCTGAGTAAAGGTGGCTGGACCGGTGGTAAGCATACGGCTTAGCCTAATGTTAAATCTGTGACTTTCTACTTGCTGTTAGGTTATAAATAGCGGATTATAGATTTCAGCTGATTAATAAACCAAGGTGGAATTTATGGCTGGTAAATTTGTAATTTCAAAAGGAAAAGATGGGAAGCTATATTTCGTGCTAAAAGCCGGTAACGGTGAAACCATTTTGCAAAGTCAGGGATACGGTTCGCAGGCAGCTTGTGAGACCGGTATTGATTCAGTGCGCAAGAATTCTTTGAATACTGACAGATTTTCGAAGGAAACTGCCAAAGACGGACGCTTTTACTTTACTCTAAATGCTACTAATGGGCAGCAAATTGGGAAAAGTCAGATGTATAAATCCGAAAGTGGCCGCAACAACGGTATTGTTTCGGTAACAAAGAATGCTCAAGATGCGAAAATCGAAACCGAATCTTAGAGTCCTTTATGTGAAGAGAAAGCCCTCATGATGAGGGCTTTTCTTTAGTTGTGGCTATTCTCGGATTGGGTTGTCAGGTAGTCCATGACTGCAAATAGTAAACCCGAAATAACAAAGGTTCCGTGTATTAGAAGTTTCCACATAACGACGTCAGTTTCAATCGCTTCTGGCATTTTATCAAGCTGCATATAAGTTCGAAGTAAGTCGATACCTGATATCGCGACAATAGAACTGATAAGCTTTACTTTGAGTGTTGAGAATCCTACTTTCCCCATCCAGCCTGGACGGTCTTCGTGGTCTGCCACATCAATTTTAGAGACAAAACTTTCGTATCCGCTAAAAATAATAATGATAAGCAGATTAGCTAATAATGTCATATCAACTAACGCTAAAATACCCAGTATAGTGGCAATTTCACCAAACTCGCCAAAGTGAGTAATTAAGTGCCACAACTCTTTGCTAAAACTACCTAGAAGAATAAATATAGAGATTATCAGTCCAACGAAAAATGGTGCCAATATCCAGCGGCTACCAAATAGTGCTGCTTCAAAACGTTTTTCTAGATTCTTCATTGTTATCCTTTTATCTCTCAGTGAATTGTTCTGTGACCTATTCTAATAGAATCAACAGTAGACTGCACAATAAAATAGTTAGTGGCTTCATAAAGTTGTAGAAAATCTGTCATTAGGTTGTTATCAAACGCTATGATAATCCTCTGCATATCAGCTTAACGGATAATATCATGCGAGAACAGCAACGTGATTATGAGGGTGAGGAAGTCGCCTGCAAAAAGCTTTATATATTTCGCCATGGAAAATCGGACTGGCAAGCTAAGTTTTCAAATGATCATGAGCGACCTTTGTCTAAGCGGGGCGAGGATGCAGCAGAAAGAATGGGTAGACATCTGGCAAGCGTCAAACAAATTCCCGAGTTGGTTCTGTGTTCATCTTCATTACGCACAAAACAAACACTAGCGCTGGCAACACAAAAGGGTGTCTGGAGATCGCAAGTCCTGTATTTTCGTGAGCTGTATTTGGCCAGTGTAGAGGAGGCGATTGAGCTGGTACAGAAGCAAGATGACGGCATAAATAAGTTGATGCTGGTGGCGCATGAGCCAATGTGCTCATCATTAATCGCTGAGCTAGCGTTAGGTGCTAATGTAAAATTCCCAACCGCATCCATTGCGAGACTTTCTTTCAGTGCAAAGCACTGGAGAGATGTTAGGGCCAATAAAGGGCGTCTGGACTGGCTATTGACGCCGAAAGTGCTATTTAAATGATAGGATATATAGTAACCCTTAAGTAAAAGAAGCGACCGAAGTCGCTCTTTTTGAAACACTTTTTATAAAGTACGAGACTTAAAAATACCAGTTGAAAAATGCCCCGATATTGTTACCGTCAAAGGTTTCACTGGTTGCATCATAGTCGTAATCAATATGTGTATAACGTACGCCCCAACCCCAGGTATCATAGTTATTTTCATACTCAAGCACTAACCCCAGGGCATTTTCAAATTCTGCAGTGCCGTACAAGCCAGGTAGATCAAGTTCCAGCTCAGGGTTTAGCTCATAGGTAAAACCGGCACCAAACAAATGACCGTTATTATCCAGTGAAGCAATCATGGTTAGCGGCAAACGCGAAAAGGTCGCATCGCCATTGGATGCGAAAACACCACCGCTTTTATAACCGAAAGTGCTTTTTAATGCCCAGTCTTGAAAGTGGGCTCTGAAACCAAAATCCAACCAAAAGCCTTCGCCAGTTTTAACTTCGTCACTGGAGCCGTCACTGAAACGAATGTTGTCCACCAATGTTTCCCCACCAAAGGAAATGCCACCACCGAGAATACCTGAGATTTCTGCTTCTTGCTGTGCGCATGCTAGTGTATTGATAGTAAGGCCTGAAAGCAAAAGCGCGCCAAGAGTTAATTTATGAATTGTCATTTTTCTATCCTAATAGTTGTAACAAAAGCCTCGCTAATTATAGACTGTAGGTATCTGAATAGAAACTTAATGCAATACTTGAACTTGCTTACCTATGGCCCCATTTATGCCATAATGGCAAAGACATTTAGCGAAAGAAATTGGTATGAGCAACGACCATAATCACAATCAGAACCACGATAATGAGCATGAGCACGGCCTTGCAGTCGCCGATGCTAAACCCAAGCTCAAACAGCCACCCATGTATAAGGTGTTGATTCTTAATGATGATTACACCCCGATGGATTTTGTGGTGGATGTACTGCGTAAGTTTTTTATCATGGATACAGAGCAGGCAACCCGTGTTATGTTGCAGGTTCATCACGAAGGACAAGGTGTGTGCGGTACTTTTACGCCTGATATTGCTGAAACCAAGGTGGTTCAGGTCAATGAATTTGCCCGCGCTAATCAGCATCCTTTGTTATGTGTTATGGAGCCGGAAGACGGTGAATAACCTTATTAAGCGTTACAAAAGGTAGGTGGCATTATGCTCGATAAAGCACTTGAACAATCATTGAACCATGCGTTCCACGATGCTCGTGAAAAACGTCACGAATTTATAACGATCGAGCACTTGATGCTTGCCTTGTTAGATAATAAAGATGCCTTGGAAGTTTTGCGCGCTTGTGGTGCTGATGTCGTTGTTTTGAAATCTGACCTTGAAAAATTTGTTAATCAAACCACGCCTCAGTTTTCCGATGAGGATGATGAGTTTGAAATACAGCCAACCATTGGTTTTCAACGTGTTTTACAGCGTGCCGTGTTTCATGTGCAGTCATCGGGTCGTGAAGCAGTCAGTGGTGCTAATGTACTCGTCGCGATGTTCAGTGAGCCAGAGTCGCAAGCTGTGTTTCTACTGTCTAAACAGGACATTTCCCGTCTTGATGTGGTGAATTTTATTTCTCATGGAATCAGCTCCGATGAAGAAGACTTCCCAGAAATTGAACATGAGGAGGGCGAGCAAGAACCTCAGGAGCCACGTCCGCTTGACCAATATGCGGTTAACCTCAATAAGTTAGCTGAGCAGGGTAAGATTGACCCCCTTATCGGTCGCGCAAATGAAATTGAGCGAGTGGTTCAGGTATTATGCCGTCGCCGCAAAAATAATCCTTTATTAGTTGGCGAAGCAGGTGTCGGTAAAACTGCCATTGCAGAAGGCTTAGCAAAACGAATAATTGATGGTGATGTACCTGAAGTTATTAAAGATGCAGTTGTTTATGCGTTGGACCTTGGTGTTCTTTTAGCAGGCACAAAATACCGCGGTGACTTCGAGAAGCGTTTAAAAGCTGTTCTGGCGCAGCTTAAGAAAGAATCCCATGCCATTTTATTCATTGATGAAATTCATACCATTATTGGCGCTGGTGCTGCCTCAGGCGGCACTATGGATGCATCTAACCTGATTAAGCCGGTTTTGGCTAATGGTGAGTTGCGCTGTATGGGCTCAACAACATTCCAGGAATATCGTGGAATTTTCGAAAAAGATCACGCTCTAGCACGTCGTTTCCAGAAAATAGACATCAATGAGCCGACGGTGCAGGACACTATTGGTATTTTAGAAGGCTTGAAAGAGCGCTATGAAAAATATCATGGAGTATCGTATTCAAAACAGGCGATTCAGGCTGCGGCAGAGCTTTCGGCTAAATACATTAATGATCGACAACTACCAGACAAGGCCATTGATGTGATTGATGAAGCTGGTGCAAGACAGAGAATTTTGCCCGAAGAGCAGCGTAAGAAAACCATCACCCCTCATGAAATAGAGCAAGTGATCGCTAAGATTGCACGTATTCCTGAGAAAACCGTCTCTTCTTCGGATAAAAAATTGCTGCAAAATCTTGAGCGAAATCTGAAAATGGTGGTCTTTGGGCAAGATCAGGCGATTGAAAGCTTGTCGGAATCGATTAAGCTATCTCGTGCCGGCTTGGGACAAGAGAATAAACCTGTCGGCTCATTCCTATTTGCTGGCCCAACCGGTGTGGGCAAAACTGAGGTTACCAAGCAATTAGCGCGGTTAATGGGGGTTGAGCTGATCCGTTTTGATATGTCTGAATACATGGAGCGCCATACTGTATCTCGTCTGATAGGTGCGCCTCCAGGCTATGTCGGTTATGACCAAGGCGGGCTACTGACTGAAGCGGTTAATAAAAACCCGCATGCAGTGGTGCTTCTGGACGAAATCGAAAAAGCACACCCTGATGTATTTAATCTTTTATTGCAGGTAATGGATCACGGCACCTTAACCGACAACAATGGTCGCAAAGCTGATTTCCGCAACATAGTTCTAGTGATGACCAGTAATGCCGGTGCCCAGGAAATTATCAAAGGCAATATTGGCTTCAAAGAGCAGGATCGTTCGCGTAACAACGAAGAAGCCATTAACCGCACTTTCTCGCCAGAGTTCAGAAACCGTCTCGATGCAATTGTCTGGTTTAATTCGCTACCACAGAAAGTCATCATGTCAATTGTGGATAAATTCTTAACCGAAGTTCAAGGTCAACTTGATGATAAGCAAGTTAACCTACATGTGGATGATGCGGCGCGACAATGGTTTGCCAAACATGGTTACGACGAAAACATGGGGGCACGCCCAATGGCGCGTCTGATCAGTGATAAAGTTCGCCGTCCTTTAGCCAATGAGATTTTGTTTGGCAAGTTGATGCAAGGTGGGGATGTCTACGTTACCATGAAGAATGATGAACTGGATATTCGTATTGAGCCACATATGGAAAAATTGCCACAAGGGACTTCTTAGTTTCGATTTGTTAACAGGTAGAAAAAAAGGCGCTTTAAGCGCCTTTTTTTCTAATGCTTCCAATTAACGGGCACGGAAAGTAATGCGACCCTTGGATAAGTCATAAGGGCTGATTTCAACAGTAACAGTGTCACCGGTTAAGATACGGATGTAGTTTTTGCGCATCTTACCTGAAATGTGTGCAGTAACAATATGACCGTTTTCGAGTTCTACTCGAAACATAGTGTTCGGCAAGGTTTCTAACACTTTACCTTCTAATTCGATTACGTCTTCTTTCGCCATATTAAGCCCGTCTCTCCTCTGTGACTTTTCAACAAAATGTTCAAAAAATGCGCGCGTATGATGCACTATTTAGAGAATAATCGCAAAGATTTTGTGTGATTGTGGTCTAATTAGGTTGATTTTTGCGCAATTGTTCGTTTGACGAGTGGGTAGTGAAGCGCATCAGTGCAAATATCATTTAACTGATACCAGAGCTTGGGATAGTTTCTGATAGGAGTTTCCAGCGATTATTATGCAGAACTTCTGCTGGTTTGTAAGAGCTCTTATAGCTCATTTTGTGACAGTTTTGAATGTAGTAACCAAGATAAGCATAAGGCAGGTTAAGTTTACGTGCTAACGCAATGGTTTTTAATATCACAAATACACCAAGACTTTTATATTGCTGGCTGGGTGTAAAGAACGAATATACCGCCGACAAACCGTCATCCAGCAAATCCAAGCACATAATAGCAACCGTTTTGTTGCCATCTTTAACTCGGATTTGAGCGGACTTACACCAATCCGAAAACAGAAAGTCAGCATACTGGTCGTAAGAGGGTGGATACATATCG
>JAPHRL010000004.1 GCA_026195755.1 Kangiella sp.
AGATCAGAAAAGTGGCGCCGTACGTTTTAATTTTAATATACGTAAAGATAATGAATTGGAACATTACCTGCCGTACTTTGTTATGTTTCATCATGGTGTTGAAAGTGAGTATTTACTTTCAACAGAGTTCTTTGCTTCTGGTGATTATAAAAAGATATCGCTACTCGGAGAAAAACTGGAAACCTTGGTAGAGGAAGGTGCTTTTGTTAAACGTGGCGAGAAGATCCAAGAAGTTGACTCATTTAAAGAGGCACTTGATTGGTTAATGACAGAAGCCCGTCGTGGCCAATCTATTCAGCGTTATAAAGGGTTGGGAGAAATGAACCCTGGTCAATTGTGGGAAACCACAATGGATCCAGAGGGGAGACGTATGCTCCAGGTAACGATTGAAGATGCAGTTGGTGCTGATCAGTTATTTACCACTCTAATGGGAGATCAGGTTGAACCAAGACGAGAGTTTATTGAAAATAACGCTCTATCGGTATCCAATCTAGACGTTTAACCCAGTAAACCGAAAAAGTGTTAGAAAAAAGGCCGCTATTTGCGGTCTTTTTTCTAAGTCAAAGCGGAAGTGGGTGCTAACTTATTTATAATGTACGCCTTTAGACAATTGCTTTTTGTATGCCGGTAGAGCCGCTTGGTCGCGCGCAGATAACTGCGGATATTGGATCGGTAGCTGCTTTAGGTTATCGAGAACAATTTGAGAAACAATGGTCCGCATGGCTGGTTTATTATCCGCCGGAATAATATACCAAGGTGCCCAAGGTCGAGAGGTATGAGAAAGCGTTTCTTGATAGGCGTGTTGGTAAGAATCCCACAGTTTACTTTGCTCGATATCATTTTTTGAAAACTTCCAGTTTTTAGTAGGATCATGGATGCGGGACAGAAATCGTTGATGTTGCTCTTGTTGTGAAACATTGAGAAAAAACTTGAGGACTAAGGTTCCATTAGTGGCAAGGTGGCGCTCGTGATCGTTAATTGATTGGAACCTGGACTGCCAGAATGAGTCTTCGACAATAGGAGACTTACTGGTTGAAGGAGTGATATTACTCAAGTGTTGGCTGGTTAGGAAGTGAGGGTTAACCCGCACCACGAGAACTTCTTCATAGTAGCTGCGGTTGAAAATACCAATTCGACCACGCTCAGGCAAAGCTTTTGCGGTCCGCCATAAAAAGTCATGTTCAAGTTCTTCATCTGAAGGTTGTTTAAAACTATGAACCTGGAAGCCAGCAGGGTTGACCCCTTTAAAAACCTTGCGAATAGTACTGTCCTTACCTGCGGCATCCATTGCCTGGAAAATAAGCAGGATCGAAAAGCGATTATCGGCATATAAGGTATGCTGCAAATGATAAAGTTGTTTGCGGTTGTCTTTAAGTCGAATTTTATAATCGGACTTAGATTCAAGTTGCTGCGGCAAGGTTGAATAGTCAGATAGCTTTATTGCGGACTGAAACGGTACGCAATAATCATTAATAACGCAGTCAGCTGGCAACTGAAATATGTCATGGTCAAAGGACATAGGTTTAACCTTAAAGTAAAGATAGAGTTAAGATGATGGAATTTAAGCTTAGAAACAAGTACTCAAATGTAAACTTATCAATATGAGAAACCAGTAGGTTGCGATGTGTTGGCACAGGAGTATGATAGAAAAGAATTAAAAACAAAAAAGGAGCTTATATGACTGTTGCAAAGGTTACAGAAATTATTGCAGACTCAAAAGATAGTTTTGAAGACGCGGTAAAACAAGGTATTCGACGAGCCAATAAAACCTTGGATCAGGTAAAGTCAGCCTGGATTAAAGAACAGCAGGTGGTCATTAAAGACGGAGAGGTAGAAAAATTTCGTGTCGTTATGAAAGTTACCTTTTTGTTAAAAGATTAAAGTGGATCACCATAACAAAAGCCCATGCTATTGCGTGGGCTTTTTGCTATTTACTGCCTAAAATCGAACCTAAAAGGCCACGGACAATTCTGCGTCCAATACCTGAACTGACCGTTCTAGCAAGAGTTTTAAAGAAAGCTTCCGACACAGATTGACGGTTTGAACGTCGTTTTGGTTTTGCTTTTTCGCGAATATCTTGAGCTTGCTTCATTTCCTTCATTTGCCTATTCTCAAGTTCTTTCTCTCTTTCCAGCAAAACCTCATAAGCTGATTGACGATCTATAGCTTGATCATAGACACCTTTAAGGACAGAAGAATTGAAAACGGTTTGCCAGTCTTTATCAGACAAGGGGCCAATCTGGGAAGTTGGAGGGCATATTAAGGTTTGTTCGACTGGGGTGGGGCGGCCTTTATCGTCAAGGACAGAAATCAATGCTTCACCGACGGATAACTGGGTGATTATAGACTGAGTGTCTAACAAAGGGTTAGGTCGAAAAGTGTCAGCAGCAGCCTTGATAGCCTTTTGATCTTTTGGTGTAAAAGCGCGCAGGGAATGTTGAATTTTGTTTCCTAGTTGCCCAAGTACTGAATCAGGGATATCGGTAGGATTTTGAGTAACGAAATAAATCCCCACTCCTTTGGAGCGTATAAGGCGGACAACCTGTTCGATACGCTGGAATAAGATTTTTGGCGCATGGTCGAAAAGTAAATGGGCTTCATCGAAAAAGAAAACCAGACGAGGTTTATCCAAATCTCCTACTTCTTCCAGTTCTTCGAACAGCTCGGAGAGCATCCATAACAGAAAGGTGGAGTAAATCCTTGGATTTAACATCAACTCGCGGCTGTACAACAAACTAATATAACCTTTGCCCTGAGAGTCGAGCCGCATCAAATCATTAATATTAAGTGCTGTCTCGCCGAAAAAATGATCGCCCCCGGAGTTCTCTAATACTAGAAGTTTTCGGATAATGGCAGCGACTGTTTGAGAGGTGACATTACCATAGTTACGACTGATTTCTTGACGGTTATCAGCCAGCCAGTTGAGCATAGAGCGTAGATCTTTGAGATCAAGTAGGAGTAGACCTTGTTCATCAGCAATATCGAAAGCGATATGAAGAACGCCTGTTTGGGTGTCGTTTAATTCTAAAAGGTTAGAAAGCAATAAGGGCCCCATCTCTGAGATGGTTGTTCTAACTGGGTGGCCGTGTTTACCAAAAACATCCCAAAAAAGGACAGGATTAGAGCGAGGTTGATAATTGGGGATTTGAATGGTATCAATACGTTCAGCAATTTTAGGATGGGGGGAGGCAGCTTTAGCTATCCCGCTGAGGTCACCTTTAATATCAGCAGCGAAAACAGGAACACCCATGTTTGAGAAAGATTCCGCAAGCACCTGTAGGGTTACCGTTTTGCCAGTGCCTGTTGCACCAGCGACCAGGCCATGGCGGTTCGCCATCTTGGGATTGAGATGAATGTGTTGCTGCTGAGGGTTGCCACCAATAAGTATCATGTGTCGATCCTACTATAGTTGATAACTCAGAATAATTTATCAGGGCGAAAAGGCAAGCGAAACATTCAAATGGATAAGTTGAGTAGGCATGACAATAGTCAAGAAAAGGAAAAAAATATAAGGTAGAGTAACCAAAACAAAGGAGGGGTGATGGATTTTGACTTATTGCTTAGTAATGCTATTAGTTCTAGTCAGAAGCAGACAACCAATAGTGTCTTCTGTGACAAGGAAAACACACTGGAGGATATGAAGTTATTACAGGTTGATATGAACAACCAATGCTTCATAACAGAGGATAAAAGCATAGCCTTTAATAATGCTCAATATGTCGTGTTGCAAAAACCAGTCTATGAAAGTTTAGAAGAATACCAAAAGGAAACAGGGAACCTAAACTATTCCAATTACCGGATTGAAATGAACGATAAGTTCACGATCACTGGTCAGTGTGTTTACTGTGAAAAAGAAAACGGTTTATGGAAAGTACTGCGGTTGCATAAGTATCATATCTTTATCATCCTTATTTCAGAACAAAATGTAACCAACATAGACTTAATTCAAAGCAATGGGCGATCCACCTTTGGTAGTGAAGATGACCGTTTCACAGGTAATATAAAAGATATAGATTTAAGCGCATTAAAAATAGATGAAAAATGGGTGCGAAAATTTCCACCGGAATTATTATTTAAATACCAGGCACTGCCATTGTTTAAAAAAAATAATTTATTAGAGGTCGCATTCACCAATCCACAGCAAATTGATGCTATGCAGGTATTAAGCTTTATCGCGGGTTGCAATATTGAGCCTGTTAAAGCAGATAAAAGAGAGTTGTTAGAGTATTTGAGCGGCATTATTCAATTTCAAAATGAAAAAGAAGCTCTGAATGAGTTGGAGCGTGTCGGTATTGATGCCAGCAAGAGTTTGGCGACCAATGAAATAGAAAGTTTAGGGAAGAAAAAAGGCGTTATCAACTTAATGGCATCAATCATTACAGATGCTATAGAAAAAAACGCCTCTGATATTCATTTGCATCCAAGAGCAAAGTACTTGCAGTTGTTATATAGGGTGGATGGGTCGCTAACCCCAATAAGAAAACTGAACCTGTCATTACATCAAGCTTTAGTTAGCCGAATAAAAATTATTGGTGGCATGGATATTTCTGAAAGACGGCTTCCGCAAGATGGACGAATAGAATATGCGGGTAATGGCAAGAGTATTGATATGCGAATTTCTGTAATGCCAACGGTATACGGAGAAAGTGTTGTGATTAGGGTTTTGGATAGCTCGCAGGGACTTCGAGAGATTACAGAATTAGGGTTAAACGAAAAAGACACAGAAAATTTGACTAACTTATTACATTCAAGTTACGGCATATTCTTAGTCACTGGTCCAACTGGTTCGGGAAAAACGACAACCTTATACGCAGCAATTAATGAAAAGATAAAGGAAGGACCTCACATTGTTACAGTGGAAGAACCAGTCGAATACAAAATGGAAGGTGTTACACAGATTCCAGTTAATCACAAAATTGGTTACACATTTGCGCGAGCCTTAAGAAATATTTTACGGCACGATCCGGATGTGATTATGGTTGGCGAAATACGTGACGGGGAAACAGCAAAGATTGCTGTAGAAAGTTCATTAACCGGTCATTTGGTGTTGAGTACACTACATACAAACAGTTCAGTCAGTACCATAACTCGATTAATTGAAATGGGCGTTGAGCCCTACCTACTAAAAGATGCGTTAGTCGGTATTCTGGCACAAAGACTGGTCAAGAAAAATTGTCAGCACTGCTTAGTGGAAGAAAAAATTCCAGAGTCGATACGTAAAGAAATACAGGCAACGAAGAACGATAAGTTTTATAAGGGGGCAGGATGTGCTGAATGCTTTAACACAGGAATTGCAGGTAGACGCTCTGTTTATGAATTATTGAGCATTACCCCTCAGGTTGCTTGTGAAATTAATGAAAACCTGGATATCAACAAGCTTAATGAAATTGCCCAAAAACAAGGCATGGTTAGCTTGGCGGAGATGGCTTTGCAGTTAGCACGAAAGAAAGAAATATCAGCACTAGAAGTCTATAAAATCAGAGCAAATGCAAGCCAGGTAAAAACAGTGAATGAAGAATAATGTCACTCTCTTTTATATAAAAGCGTCTAACAGTTAACAGCGGCAAAATGTAGTAATGGATGCCGTTATTTTTTAAGTGTAACTTACTGTTTTTCATGGAGAAAGAGGGGATAGAATGAAAAAAACACTAGTTATTATAGCCGGTTTGGTGGCGCTTCAGTTATCAGCTTGTAAAAGTGATGATAAAACAGAATTAGAGGCGACTTTAACGCTAAAGACTTGGGAGGTTGGGAATCCAGAAATAATTTATGGAGCAACTAAGACTGTCTTTTATGAGCAAGAGCCTATCGCATTTGATATGAAGTTGACCAACAAAGGCTTTCAAACAGAAAGAGTTGAGTTTGGAAGCTGTGGTTTCGATGTAATTGAAATCTATGATGAAAATGATGTTAAGGTTTATGACTCTAGGCAGGCGCCTATCGGTTGTTCAGCTACTTGGAATATTGAAGTAGTTTATACCGGAGAGACAATAGGAACACCTACTCTTTGGGATCAGGAACTGTTCCTAATAGATGCAGAGGGAGGTGAAATTGGGGGGCTCGGGGAATACCTGCAGCCAGGCGACTATACAGTAACTGGTTATGCGAGTGTTAAGCTCGGATCTTCTGAAGCAGATTGGACTATCATACCACTGCCAAAAGAATACAGTTTAACCATTGAGGCATCACAATAAGACGTAACCAAGGCAAGCTAGAGAGCTTGCCTTGGTTGTTTAGGACTTTTTTTCCAGTTCAGACAACTTCTGTTCCAACTCTTCCAGCATTGAACGGGTTCTTTGCAGGACTTTGGTTTGTGCGTCAAACTCTTCGCGAGTAACCAGATCAAGCTTGGCTAGCTGATTTTGCAGGATTTGCTTGGCTTGTTTAGCAAACTCATCTCCGGTATTTTTAACCGATTGCGGAATGGCATCGGACAGCTTGTTGGCAATATCATCGAGTACTTTGGGGTCGATCATTTTTAGTATTCCTCTATTACCAGAGTGGTGGTTTAACTCTTGCCAAGTAAAGAACGGCTAAAACACTGGCTAGTGCGAGTACAAAAAAGATCAGTCGTTTTTTGCTTTCGGTGGCATGAAACATTTTTATGCCAAACATTATGTAGGTAACGATAAGCAGTATCTTAACTGTTAACCATGGTTGATGATGTGGGTACATCTTAAATTGCACCATTAACACGATACCGCTAGCTAACAAAAAGGTATCAATAATATGCGGTAAGATTTTGACCACTTTTTTCTGTAACAGCTGGCTACCTCTGAATAACCAGACGCTACGGATTAAAAACCCTAAAACGGTCAATGCCGCTAAACTCATGTGAAAATGTTTCAACGCTAACATGTAACTTTGGTTACCTCTAGTTGATTACGATTGATATAAGCCTCAAGTGCTACTTCTAATTCGGGTAAAGTGTTTTGCGGGACTTTTGCACGAATGGTTACCTGTTCTGCAAAGTCTGTTTGCTCAATCTCGGCTTGTGCTTCTTTAAGCAAGTATTCTACCTGTTTTTGAAGATCATAAGCACAAGTTAGATCAAATTTCTCGGTGTAGATACGAGAACCGAGTTTAATCTGATCCATAGACTGTTTGACCGATCCACCATAAGCGCGCGCTAGTCCCCCGGTACCTAATTTTGTACCACCATAATAGCGAGTAACGACCGCGGTTATATCCCCAACATCACTATGTTGCAAAACATTTAGCATAGGCATACCGGCGGTACCATTGGGTTCGCCATCATCGGAGCAGGCTATCAATGTAGTGCTCGCGGGATTACCGATGATATAAGCCCAACAATGGTGGGTTGCATCTGGCTCAGTCTGATTAAAGTAGTTAATGAAGGCTTTGGCATCTTCGACCGTTGGCGTAAATGCCAAGCGAGCAATAAATCGACTGCCCTTGATAACTTCCTCAAATGAAAACGGGTGCTCAACGGTATCTTGAGGCACCCGATAACCGGCAACTTCTTGCTTTACAGCGTCCGACATTACTGAAAATTAATCCAGATGCTCACGAGTCAGGTTGCGTGGGCCCGTTGCGGTGACCAGTACTTCATCTTCAATACGAATGCCGCCGAAAGGTTTAAACTGTTCAATCTTATCCCAGTTTATACTTTTGCCATGTTCGGTTTGCTTTAGATCACCCAGTAAGGAGTCAATAAAATAAAGACCGGGTTCAATGGTTAGAATATTACCAATTTCAATATCACGCGTGTTACGAAGGAATGGGTGTGCCTTCGGCGGTGGAGCTGGATCACCTTCGACATTGGCCTGGTGACCGCCAACGTCATGTACCTGTAAGCCAATGTGATGGCCCAGACCATGCGGGAAGAAGGTGGATGTAACACCGGCTTCAACCATAGACTCTGGTGACATATCGCAGA
This sequence comes from Kangiella sp., assembly GCA_026195755.1. Lineage (GTDB taxonomy): Bacteria > Pseudomonadota > Gammaproteobacteria > Enterobacterales > Kangiellaceae > Kangiella. Next base: position 7,901 of record JAPHRL010000004.1, read on the forward strand.
ATTTATACTTATTAAGCAGCTTGGCAATTTCATGGTGCGTTTCGATATGCAAGTTAACGTAGGATTGGCCTGTGGTTACTTTGTTGCAG
>JAPHRL010000254.1 GCA_026195755.1 Kangiella sp.
AAACACCGGGGGAAATACGTTGCCGCGGCCCTCTCCCTGCGCTCACATGACACTCTCTATGGACGGCACTGGGGGTGTAGGGAGGAGTTTCACAGCCTGCACTTTGAACTCTGTTATTATCAGGGACTCGACTACTGCATCGCTCACGGCCTGAGCCGTTTTGAACCAGGGGCACAGGGTGAACACAAGGTGGGACGCGGCTTTGAGCCGGTGCCCACCTGGTCGGCCCACTGGCTCGCCAACCCGCAATTCGCCAGCGCGGTGAAGAACTATCTGGCGCATGAGCATGAGGCGATGCAGGAGTATATGGAAGAATTGAAGGGACATTTACCCTATAAACGTGACGACTAATAACGATGCATGAGACTGACGGGCCCTACTGGCTCGAACCGGATAGCGATCCGGCCCTATTTCCCGATCCCTCCTTTGCCCTTGAAGAGCCCGATGGCCTGTTGGCTGTGGGGGGCGACCTCTCCCCTGCCCGCCTGCTAAACGCCTATCGCCAGGGGATCTTCCCCTGGTTTAGCGAGGGGCAACAGATCCTCTGGTGGAGTCCCAATCCTCGCGCGGTGCTCTATCCTGAGCAATTCAAGATCTCACGTAGCCTGCAAAAGAACCTGCGCAAGCGCCCCTTTCGCGTCACTATGGATACCGCCTTCGCCCAGGTGATCGCGAAATGCAGCGAGTCACGCATCGACAAGGACGGCAGCCAGAGCGGCACCTGGATCACCGAGGAGATGAAACAGGCCTATATTGAATTGCACCGCATCGGCTTTGCCCACTCGGTGGAGTGCTGGGAGGGTGAGGAGCTGGTGGGTGGTCTCTACGGGGTGAGCATGGGTAAGGTCTTCTTTGGTGAGTCGATGTTCGCCCGTCGAAGCGACGCCTCGAAGATCGGCTTTGCCTATCTGGTCAAGCAGCTTACGGCCTGGGGCTTTGCCCTCATCGACTGTCAGGTGCATAGCGACCACCTCGCCAGCCTGGGGGCGGTCGATATCCCACGTGACCACTTTCTCGCACTGCTTGATCACCATTGTGATCCGTTTGAGGCTCATCAGGGGCCGTGGCAACTGGATGATGCCATTGCCTCCGGGTGGTAGCGGATGAATCAGCACCCGCCCATTCCCGAAGAGCTGAAGTTCTACATCACAGCACCGCACGAATGTAGCTATCTGCAGGGGCGTGAGGCGGTGACCCTGTTTGCCGACCCGGAGATCAGCCTCGATCACCCCACCTACAGCACCCTCTCCGAAATGGGCTTTCGCCGTAGCGGCGGACTGGTCTATACCCCGCGCTGCCCCGAGTGTCAGGCCTGTATCCCGACACGCATTGTGGTCGATGCGTTCAAGCCGGATCGCAGTCAACGGCGTAATGCCAGGGACAATGGCGACCTTGAGATACGCGTGATTGATGCCGCGTTCAGTGATGAGCATATTGCCCTCTACCAGCGCTATATCCGCGCCCGGCACCCGGATGGCTCAATGAATGTCGACAGTAAAGAGGAGGTGGAGCGTTTCTTCCTCTGCGACTGGAGCGACACCTTCTTTATCGAGTTCCTGCTGGAGGGACGCACCATCGCGCTGGCCGTGGTCGATCACCTGAGCAGTGGCCTCTCTGCGGTCTACACCTTCTTCGACCCGGCCGAGGGGAGACGCGGCCTCGGCGTCTTTGCGGTACTGACGCTGGTGGAGGAGGCAAGACGCCGTCAGCTCCCCTATGTCTATCTCGGTTACCTGATCCGTGAAAGCCCGAAGATGGCCTATAAGATGCGCTACCAGCCCTTAGAGCAGTTACGTGATGGCCGCTGGCTACCCTGCAATAACCCTTGATTTAGTATTTATTCACTCCCATCTCTTTTAGTGACACGGTTCACAGTCCGCAGCTAAATCGAGCAATCAGGGTGTTATGGGCTGGAAAAAACCGTCACCTGGCCGATAATGATATTAAGGGCAGACCAGCCTGCCGCTAGAGGAGCCGCACCATGTTGAGCTTTATCTACCGCTTGTCACGTGACTTTGAGAAAGAGCACGGTATTCACCCCAATCTGCTCTACCTCAATCCTGAGCACCTGAAATTTCTCCGCGAGCAACTCGATAATGAGGCGCAGCTCGACAACATCGTCAAATTGTTGGGTATGGAGATCATGATCACCTCCGAGGTGATCCATCCGCATGTGGTGTGGACGCACCTGCCGTGGCAGCGTAAGGCAATTTAACCGGGCGAAGATCGCTCAGCGCCATTTCCCCCGAACTCCGCGACCATGTCGCGGGTTGCGATTCCCTTTGAAATCTTCGGCAAAATAGTGCATGATGTCGCGCTAATTTTAGCGCCTGCCGAGCGCCCCCTAATCCGTCACAGAGAGCACAAACTTGCATGGCAAAAGAAGAAGGTATTGAAATGGAAGGGACGGTCGTTGAGACCCTCCCTAACACCACATTCCGGGTAGAGCTGGAGAACGGCCACGTCGTTACCGCTCACATCTCCGGCAAGATGCG
>JAPHRL010000061.1 GCA_026195755.1 Kangiella sp.
AGTCAGGAATAATCACAAGTAATTCTTTGTTTAAATAAATGTCAGCGGAGCTGATATGGGTGTTATAGGCAATGATTTCAACCCCAGCCTTTGCCGCCTGATCCAGTAACTTAGCATATTGTGGATCAATATGCGCAGCCGGACTGACTGTTTTTATACCCGTATGCTGGACCAGAAAGAAAAGCACAGCCCTGTGGCCCTGTTCGACCATAGCCATCAGTTCACGAAGATGCTTCTGTCCGCGAGTACTGACCGCATCGGGAAAGAAACCGGCACCAGCTTTAAATTCTTCTCCCTGTTCGAGCAAAGTCACCGTTTTGATTTCCACATAGCAGTCAGGCTTATCAGCAGCCTCAAGCAATAGGTCAATGCGACTGTTCTCATCACCATACTTCACTTCCTGTCTGACAGAATCATAGCCTTTAAGTTGCTTGATTTTGTTTTGGGCGATGCCTTCCATCACAATTTGGTTGGCAAGGTGAGTGTTAATACAAATAAAGTTACCATCAGAAGTTTCATCCAAAACCCATGTGTATCGATATTTTCGCTTGGGATTTTCCGAATCAAGCAACCAGACGGTATCACCTTCTTGCCAACAGTTTTTCATTGAACCCGTGTTCGGACAGTGCGCGGTAAAATCACCATGCTTGGTGTTATGAACGTCGGCGAGGAATCGTTTGTAGCGTTTTTTAAGTGTGGCTTTTTCGAGCGGTGGTGAAAAATGCATGTTTATAAGTTATTGACGATTTTGCACCCATTCTATCAGCTCTTTAATCGGGATAGGTCGACAGAATAAATAACCCTGCATAAAGTCACATTTGTGTTCGCGCAGATATTGATATTCTTCATCGGTTTCAACGCCTTCGGCGACCACTTCAATCTCCATCTCAGTGGTCATGCCTAAAATGCCGCGTGTGATCGCAGCATTGTGAGCATTCTGGTGAATGTTGCCGGTAAAGGAGCGATCAATCTTGAGTTTATTAACGGGCAGCATATTGAGATAGCGCAAACTGGCAAAGCCGCTGCCGAAGTCATCGATTGCTACATCGAGACCGAGTTGGCGTAATTCGTTCAATAGTTCGGTAATATGGTCCGTGTCGTGTACTAAAACATTCTCTGTGATTTCTACGGTGATTTCGCCAGGTTGGATATTGTTGTGTTTAAGGGTTTCGGCAATCTTTTCGACAAAATCGTCACGATAAAATTGAATTGGCGAGAAGTTCACTGAGACTGAGTTTATGCCGTAACGTTTAAGTTCATGGATATCCGTGCAGGCCTGGTTTAAGACCCATTCGCTGATTGGAATAATTTGTCCGGTTCTTTCTGCAACCGGAATAAATTCTGCCGGTGATACATAGCCTTTCGTTGGGTGTTTCCAGCGGATTAGCGCTTCCACACCTCCGATACTATTATCGTGGCTCATAATGGGTTGATAAAAGAGTTCAAACTGATTTTGTAGTATTGCATCCTGCAATTGAGCTCTAACAGCGACCTGTTGATCTATATTGGTATTCAGTTCGGCAGTGTGCCAATAGATATAACTGCCACCACGTTTTTTAGCTTCGTACATCGCAATGTCTGCACGTTGAATGAGTTCCATCGGATGCTTAAAGGATTCCTGGCTTGAAGTAATGCCAATCGCTGCAGAAAGTGATACTTCAATATCGTCCACTTTGTAAGATTCAGCAACGCGCTCCAATAGTTTTCGAGCCAAGGCCTCTACTTGCTGGGAGTCAGTCCGGTCTTGAATGACCGCGACAAATTCATCACCGCCAAATCGCGCCAGCATATTAGGTTCCACAATTTCTGAATTGAGGCGCTGAGCGGTTTCAACCAGAATCTGGTCACCAAATTCATGGCCAAGGCTGTCATTAATAGGCTTAAAGCCATCCAGGTCAATGAATAAGATATAAGTATTTGAGATTTGGTTTTTATCTTTAGCCCAACTGGTTAAATAGCGCTCTAGAGCTGAGCGATTTTTAAGGTGAGTCAATGGGTCGTGTGATGCATGAAACTCTAATGTTTCCTGGCGTTGAATTCGCTCCGTGATGTCATTTTGGAAGCCGATAAAATGAGTAACTTTGTCACTATCATCTTTGACGGGGGAAATCAGCAGTTCATTCCAGAACGGTGTGCCATCTTTCTTATAGTTTTTAATAATGGTTGAGATTTCTGTTTGTTGTTCAAGAGCATTATGAATAGCTTTGCGTACTTTTTGATCAGTGTCAGGACCTTGCATTATTCGACAGTTCTGGCCGATGATATCTTCCTGACTGTAGCCTGTGATTTTTTCAAAGGCGGGATTGACATATATGGTAGGAAAATCATCTGCACGGGCATCGCTAATCAACAGACCATGCGTACTGGACTCAACACTTCTTTCTAATATTTTTAGCCGCTCTTCATTTTGCTTTTCACGGGTTAGGTCAAGTGCAATGCCATGTACCCCAGTCACCTGGCCATCAACGATAATCGGCATATTGGTAATATGTAAGTAGTGGATATTACCAGTGCGGTCAGGAGTCTGTATTTCGTAGCGTTGAGGAATTCCACGTTTGGCGGCATTAAAGTGCTCATAGGTTCTTGCTTTGTCTTTTTCTATTACCGCGAGACTAAAATGTTGGCCAATGAGTTCTTTCTCACTGTACTGCATTAAATCACAACCAGCTTTATTGATGCTGGTAAAGTGTCCTTCTAAATCAAAAGTGAAAACGGCTTCAGGATTGTGCGTAAACAGTGACCGATTGTGTTGCTCAAAACGTTCACGCTTTATTCTTTGTTGGTGCTGCTCAATGATCAGAGCTGCAAGATCGCGACTTCTTAGTATGAGATCCAACTCATCTTCTTTTGGGGAGCGTACTTTTCGAAAGTAGAGGGCGTAAGTACCCACAGGTTTTTTGCTATCACTGGTGTAAATTGGATGCGACCAACAGGCTCTTAAATCATAACCATGAATTAAATCATGAAACTGATCAAAGCGAGAGTCAGCCAGCATATCTGAAACAATCGCCGCTTTACCGGTTGCCGCAGCCGAGCCACAGGCTCCGACATGTTCTGATATCGGTAGATCTTTGAGCGCA
>JAPHRL010000034.1 GCA_026195755.1 Kangiella sp.
CGTCTTTATCAAATGCCATAAAAACTCGTGGATGCTGATTCCACAAAGTTTGATCCGGCATAGGACAGTGCACTGGTAAATCACTTTCGCTAACAGTAATGATTGGAGACGGTTTTGAGTTAGCACCATTATTATCAGTAGCTTGTTTTTCTGCCGCTTGCTTGACCATATCGAGCTCCTTATTACGCCTGGTTCTGTTTTCTCATTCTACATCGCTGTGTTGAAAAGTCGATTGCCAAACCTCAACAATTGCCTGTCGTTGTTCAGTCAGTTCATCTTTAGAAAGCAATGTTGGCTGATTTTGTAACGCTCTCGAATTGGCAATATCTCGGAGTAGTCGGTAATTTTCCATCATGCAGTCTCGGATGTCCTTATCCAGCAATTTTTTTTCTGTTAACAACTGTAACCAATCAACGTTGTTAAAGGGTAATACTCTAACTGAATCCTGCTCTAGAATTTTCCTGGAGTATTTTAACGCCCAATATTGTACTAAGAACTCTATATCAACCAGACCACCATCACCCTGTTTAATATCCCATAGACGAGCATCGGTTTTATCTAGGTTGTCGCGCATTTTTTTGCGCATTTTGATAACATCTCGTCCAAGATGTTCACGCTTGTCGCAACTCAGTACTTTCTTACGTAAAGCCAAATAGCTTTCTTTTAAGCGATGATCACCAGCCACTGGCCTGGCTCGGACTATCGCCTGATGCTCCCAGGTCCAGGCCTCATTCATCTGATAATTATCAAAGGCATCAATATGGCTGACCAGCATTCCTGAACGCCCGGATGGACGCAAGCGAGTATCCACTTCATACATGATGCCCTGTTGCGTTCGCGTTCCTAAGTAATGTACTAAGCGCTGCGCTAACCGGGTATAAAACTGATGCAACTCAAGCGATTTTCCATTGGTCGAATTCACAATGGTCATGGCTTCAGGATCACCTTGATATAAAAATACCAGATCCAGATCCGATCCATAACCCAGTTCATCTCCCCCAAGCTTGCCATAGCCCAATACTAAAAAGTCGGTCACCAATTCACTCGCATCCAGCCTGGGTTTGCCATGTTTGCTGGTAACTTCATTCCAAGCCAACTGAAGTAAATATTCCATAATGACCTCAGCAAGATCAGTTAATTGTTGCGAGACTTCGCTGATATCAAAACGTCGAGTGAGATCACCCGCCGCAATCTTGAATTGGCTGGATTGTTTAAAGCGACTCAAGGCTAACAGCTGCTCTTCTGTTTGACTCATTTCAATACGCATCATGGCCTGTTGCAATTGATTGGATAAATTATCCTTGGTTAATTGCTTGCCAAAATTACTGGGAAACAGAAGCTCATCCAAGAGCGATGGATAAATAGACAACTGTTGCGCCAACCAGCTTGAACGCGAAACTAATTGAACCAGAAACTCCAATACAGGAATATTTTCAGCCAGCATTTCAAAATAGGCTGTACGGCGGCCAATACCCTGCAATACTTCGACACAGCGTAGCAGCGTTTTGTTGGTATCTTTTTGTTTACTAGCCTCTATCACCAGATGTGGTAACAGCTGTTCTAAACGAGCAAATCCACGTGAACCGATTTTTCGCTCCGAGAACTCTTTTCGGAAGTTTTGTAATTCTTTTAAAGTCTGTTCAGATAGCGTGTACTGTTCAAGAACGCTCGCTTGACGCTCGCTTTCCAACTGTCCCTGTAATAACTTCTCTAAAACAGGAATTGCATCATTATGGCTGTGCTCATCTTTTGGATCTTGAAACAAGCCTTTGAAAAAGTTTGCCACGACCTTTTGATGCTGCGTCAGATCTGTTTCTACTTTTTGCCAGTCGACATATCCCATAAGTAGCGCAATCTTTAATTGCTGTTCTTCTGTCTCAGGCAAATCCTGAGTTTGCTTATCAGCATGGATCTGTAAGCTGTTCTCCAGCTTGCGCAAAAACTCGTAAGCATTCCTGAGTTCTGCCGCATCATCCTCTTTAATCAATCCCTGTTGCACTAACGCTTCGAGTGCTTGCCACCAGTTTTTTGTTTGCAACTGAGGGTGGCGACCGCCGCTGATAAGCTGCAGACTTTGCACAATAAATTCCAGTTCACGTATGCCACCATCACCTAGTTTGATATTGTTTTGTGTATCTTTGCGCAATAGCTCTGCTGTGATTTTTTGCTTTAACTGACGAATGGATTCAAGCACACTAAAATCAATATATCGCCTAAAACTAAACGGCCGAATGATATTAACCAACTGTTCGCGAAAATGAGGGTGTGCTTGTAGAATCCGCGCTTTAATCATAGCAAAGCGCTCCCATTCACGACCCTGTTCCAAATAGTAATCCTGCAAGGCATTAAAGTTAGCTACTAGCGCACCACTTTGCCCATAGGGGCGCAACCGCATATCAACCCGATAGACGAATCCATCTGCCGTATTATCAGACAGCAGGCTAATCAGTTTTTGTCCGTGGCGCATAAAGAACATTTGATTCTCAATCGGCTTGCGTTGCTCTTCACCAATTCGTGTTTCGCCTTCTCCCGGGTAACCAAAAATCAGATCTACATCCGATGAGAAATTGAGCTCTTCACCGCCCAGCTTCCCCATGGCCAGCACCAGCAAATGCTGCTCTTCACCGTCGCTGGATACAGGCACACCGTATTGCTGGCAGGTTTGCTGGTAACTCCAGTCTTGCGCACAATTGATCAGCTGCTCAGCCAGCACGGATTGCAGATAACAGATTTGTCGAATGGGTAGTTGCTGCAGAATATCGGCCACAGCAATTTGCATCGACCAATAATGACGTTGGTGACGCAAGAATTTCTTTACCTCGTATTCAGGCCAGGACAGATCCAGCTTTTCTTGGATACTTAAAATATTGGCTGACAAGTGACTCAAGTCAGCAGCCAGAGCCTCCACTAACCATTGCGGCTGGCGTTTTGCCCAATGATCGAGGTAATCACTACCACATAAAACCCTTGCCACCTGCTCCATATCACCCGCATAAGCGGTACCCAGAGCCTCGAGCCACTGCGAGGTTCGCTGTTCTGCTTCAGCCTGTAGGGTTTCTGGAATCGGTGCTATCTGCATCATTAATGAATCAACTTTTGTCGTATTTACTGGCCTGGAAGAGGATTATGCTATCGTATTTGGGGTGTTTTAAGCTATTGATGTTGTACGATTTATTACAATTTAATGCAAACTAATAATTTATCCGCCCGACAAACATTGATAGGATAGGCCGATAACAATGAATAAGGAGTATCTTAAATGGGCATCATCATCACGTTAGTCATCATCGTTGCGTTAATCCTGTTTATCGTCGGGATTTACAACAAGCTGGTCAACCTGCGCAATCGCTTTAAAAATGCTTACGCACAAATCGATGTACAGCTTAACCGCCGCTACGACCTAATCCCGAATCTGGTTGAAACCGCCAAAGGTTATATGAAACACGAGCGCGAAACGCTAGAAGGCGTTATCAATGCTCGCAACACAGCAGTTTCAGCAAATCAGGCAGCAGCCGACCATCCCGAAGATCCGAACGCCATTAAGAACCTTAATCAGGCTGAAGGTCAACTTACTGGTGCATTAGGTCGCTTGTTTGCCTTATCGGAAAACTACCCGGACTTGAAAGCCAATCAAAACATGGCTCAATTGATGGAAGAGTTAAGCACCACCGAGAACAAAATTGCTTTTGCCCGTCAGGCTTATAATGATGCCGTCATGCAATACAATACTTATCGCGAGCAAGTGCCAAACAACTTTATCGCTAATCCATTTGGTTTCCAGGAAGCCGAGTTGTTTGAAGTTGAAGATGAGCAGGTTAGAGAAGCTGTTAAAGTATCTTTTGACTAACCCTCATTTTTTCATCAAACGATAAGCAATAACAAGAATGGACTTTTTTGAACATCAAGAAGTAGCCAGGAAGAAAACCCGGCTACTCGTTTTCTACTTCCTGATGGCTGTGATCTTAATTGTTGCAGCCCTCAATTTTATTGGCTTCATGCTAGTCAAATCACAAACCTCTCCCGACAATCCTTTCTCAATCAGCGACTGGTTTCAGCATTCATGGTTTTATGCCGTGACCCTTGGCACTATTTTGTTGATCTTGTTAGGTTCTTTATTTCGTTGGTTCCAGCTCAGCGCAGGCGGCAAAGCAGTTGCTTCAATGGTTAAGGCACGCGAGGTGTTGCCGGATACCAATGACCTTTTGGAACGCAGACTACTCAATGTAGTTGAAGAAATGTCTATTGCCTCAGGAACATCCGTTCCCACGGTGTATGTGATGGATGAGGAAGAATCGATTAACGCATTCGTGGCAGGACTTGAAGCCAGCGATACGATACTGGTTGTCACCAAAGGCGCTCTACAGAACCTGACTCGTCAGGAACTGCAAGGCGTAGTCGCTCATGAATACAGCCATATCTTCAATTCTGATATGCGCATCAATGTACGCTTAATCGCGATACTGGCCGGTATTTTACTACTGGGTCAGGCTGGATATTTTGTCATGCGCTATATCCGCTACGGTAACATCCGTAGTAGCAAAGAAAGTGGCGGTGCAGTAGTAGCCGTATTTGTAATCGGCATATCACTGTTCATTATTGGATATATTGGCTTATTCTTTGGTCGCTTAATTAAAGCGGCCATATCACGCCAACGAGAATATCTGGCTGACGCTTCTGCCGTTCAGTATGCCCGAGACAACGAAGGCCTGGCCGGAGCCTTTATCAAGATCAAACAGCAAGGTTCTTTGCTAAAAAACTCGCATGCCGAAGAAACCAGCCACATGTGTATTTCAGAACCGATCAAGCTCAATTTAAATAGCCTGGCTTCGCACCCGCCGATTGAAAAAAGACTGACAGCTATCATGCCCGGCTGGCGTAACCTTGCCGAACAAATCGAAGAGCAGCGCCTGCGTGAAATGAATCAAGAGCAACAACATGAAGACATTGAGCTTGAACCTGAAAGCAAGCAAGCTGCTGACTTTGGATTTGGCGCTATTATCGACACCATTGGCCAACCGACCACTCTGCATCAACACGCTGCCGGGGTTTTATTACTGGGTTTACCCGAAATTATTCGCCAAGCCGCTCATGGTCAACACTCAAACTATAATGCAACGCATCTGGCGCTAGCCCTGCTACTGAGCGATGATCATCAGGTTTCTGAATCAGTCTTAAATCTAATAGCCGACAAAACCAGTCAGCAAGATGCCGACCAGGTTCTAGAGTTAGCGCAACACATCACCAAAGATAAACGTCACTTACGTCTAGCCATGCTGGATATCTCCATTCCAAGCCTGCGCCGACTCGGCACTAAAGAACGCAAAGAGTTTTTAAACTTACTAAGAGAAGCGATTCATCTGGACAGTCATATCTCTGAATTTGAATATGTGCTTTACGCCATACTGCAAAAGAACCTCAGCGATACCAAACAACCACCCAGCAACAGCATCAAAAGCTTCAACGGAGTGGCTAACGAAATCCAGGTTATCCTTTCCGCGACAGTGCACAGCACCGGCCAAAGCGAGGAAGAAAAACAAGCGCTATATTCAAAACTGATACAGCCCTTTGTCAAAGATCCATCTCCATTGCTTGAGAAAAGCTTCGATGCCGAATCTTTCCATCAAGCCTTAAAACGCCTCAATCAGTTAACCCCAATGCTGAAAAAGCCATTGATTCAAGCACTTGAAGACGCCGTATCCTACGATGGCAAAATCCATCCACAGGAAATCGAACTACTCCGCGCCATTGCCGAATGCTTAAACTGCCCTATTCCACCGATATTGGAACAGGCGCAGCAAGAGCTAGCGAAAGAAAAGGCGTAAAACTCAACCATAACTGAATTATAGTCCTTAAAAGATGAGTACTACTATTTTAGCCTTAGCAAAATTATTTCAATCTGGCAGATTAAGTGCTGATGAGTTCTCAAATACATATATGGAACTTTGGAAGTTTGAAGGCAAAGAAGGAATATTAAGTAATGATGATGACCTTTTAAGTGAATGTCTATCTAGTATTTTTTGTTTGGCTGATTTGTACAATTCAAGCATCACTCGTAAAAGTTTCGAATTAAATGAAGCTCAGCTTAGAGAAAGAATTACAGGTTTATTACAAACTTTAAACGAGTAGCATTCATAGCATTATAGGATGGGTTATAACCCATCAAAACCTCGAATACGTTTCCTACTTGATATCAAAAGTCACTGGATTATGAAATACCTCCATGTATTTCACCAAAGGCCAGCTTCGCTGTTCAAAATCGCTCCCTACGAGTTTGTCCGCGGTAAGCGACTGAAGGGAGTGCCATCGGTACCGCGGTATGACGAGCAAAAGTGATTTACGTATTTACATTTAATTCCAATAAGGGTTTTCCTCCAACGCTCTGGTGCGCATGGTGACTAGTGCTTCGAGGATGTCTTTCTCGGTGCGTTCCAGACGTTCGTCGGTTTGGTTTTCTGTTTTCAGGGCGCGGCGGATAAATTCGAGTTGTTTGAAGAGTTCAATACTGGCGACCAGGTCGACCCATCTTTGGCGGTAAGGTTTGCGCTTTTTGTTTTCGAACAAACTGCCGAAGAAGAGGCCGATATCGAGGGTTCGATACATGCGAGGCAGATAGGAAAGATAGTCGTTTTCGGTCAGTTCATCTTTGCCGGTTAAG
>JAPHRL010000017.1 GCA_026195755.1 Kangiella sp.
AGAAAGTCAGCATACTGGTCGTAAGAGGGTGGATACATATCGCCATCCTTATGTCTCTCAGTAACATAAAGCTCATAAAGCTCGTAATCATTATGGTCGGGTTTCGCTGGTTCGAAATGCACACTCAAGTTTTGATTGGCTTTTAGTATTCTTTTCTGGCTTCGGCTTGGTTTGAATTGTTCGGTAAGTACACGAAATGGCTGACAGGCAGAGCAATGAGGGCATTTAGGACGATAAACATGATTACCACTACGACGGAAGCCGAGGCGGCTGAGTTCCGAGTAGAGAGTGTTGTTCATAGGAAGTGACGGGTCAGCGAACAGGGACACTGCGGTTTGATTATCCAGATAGCCACAGGCGTGTTCTGGCCCTGCGTAGAGCTTAATATGTTGAGTGCTTTTTTCTTTGTTACTCATAACAAGAGCCCCGCATATTTAGCTAGTCATTCCATCCCATTAATATCTTACTTTGCCATAGATGCGGGGGCTGTTGCCAGTTAATTTCTTGCTTTAACAGCTGCAAAAAATCCTCGCGAGCCATATCGAGTGCGCCCATACTATACAAATGAGGGTTACCTACTTGAGCATCTATCATCAAAAAACCGGCTTGCCTTAAAAAATGCGCTAAATAAACAAGCGCTATCTTCGAGGCGTTCGGACGACGGCTAAACATTGATTCGCCAAAGAAAAAGCGACCAATACTGACACCGTACATGCCTCCGACTAAAGCTTCCTCATCACCTGTGTTTTCCCAGACTTCGATGGAGTGTGCCAAGCCAGATTGATGAAGCTCATAATAAGCCTGCTGCATCTCAGGCAAGATCCAGGTTTCAGGTTGATCACTTCTTGGTGCCGCACACTGCTGCATGACTTGAGGAAAAGCCCGGTTGAGGGTAATTGTGTAGCGGTCTTTTTTAAGCTCGCGTTTCAGTGAACGTGACACATGAATCTCCTCCAGCATGAATACACAGCGAGGGTCGGGAGACCACCATAAAATAGGTTCATCCTCACAAAACCAGGGGAATATGCCATTACGATAGGCTTCGGTAAGTCTTGGAACTGATAAATCGCCACCGACTGCCAGTAAGCCATTGGGCTCATCCTGCGCTAATCTGGCGTCTGGAAAGAGAGGGGCTTCATCAAGAAGGAAAATGCTATTAGGCATAGTTTATTCAATTATTTGTATCTGTAATGAAAGTAACAATTTTAAGAAGTGTTGGCGAGTTCTTTATGAATAACCTAAGGTCAATTCAGTGATAGGATTATTCATAGCTAAATTAAATAAGTCTAATACAATAATCGGATTGCACCAGCGGATACAGCGCTATATCCTTCCGCTTAATTAAGCTCAGCCGGATTGTCTTATGATCAACCCAAAACACCATCGCATCGTTTTTTCATTTTTCATGTCATTGCTGATGTCATGTATCATGTCTTTCATTATCAGCGTCTTCAACGTCGGTTTTGTGAGTAATATTGTTACTATCTGGCTGAAAGCTTGGGCTTTCGCTTTCGTTGTAGCCTTCCCAGCGATTTTCCTGGTATCGCCATTAGTTCATAAATTAGTCAGCATGGTGCTTAAAGAATCGGAATAAAACGATTATCGAAGGGACAACTCACGAGTTGTCCTTGTTTGGGTAGGGGCAGACCTTCGTGTCCGCCTGACTCATCATTTGTAGCCAATAAATAAAGCCCTCAGGTTCATCCCTAAACACTGATGGCTTTAGCCCTGTGACGAAAAGTGGAAGTGTCAAAAGGGGTGAGAACACAGGCTGAAAAACTATTTATCGCTGACCATGGCTAAAATACCTTACAACCTGTCCTCTCAAACTTGATATTAGCTCTGCAGTGCGTCATATTGCGTCGTAATTGGCCAGTAATAAAAAAGGAACCACATGGCAGCAAAAGAACTCAGTCAGATCGAACGTCAGCTCGCGATTCTTAGGCGTATTCCAACCGAACCACAAAAGGTGACGGTAAACGACCTGATTGAATACCTGGAGTCCAGTCATAACCTCGGTAATCTTAGTAAGCGTAGCATTCAGCGGGATATGGCTATGCTTGAGCGGGTGTTTGGTGTGCATGTTAAAGTGGTGGGGCGTGAAAATTATTATTTCTTTCCACAAGGCTCGCACATATCACTGAAGAAAATGGGGCCTGATTTGGCACTTGGTTTTCTGTTGATGGAGAAATACACTCACAGTATTTTGCCTGAAGCGAGTCTGGATGCGTTAGCGCCTTATTTTAAAGAAGCGAAGTCGGCACTCAAAAATGAAAAATACAAATACGCGGATTGGGAAAAGCGTGTCGCCATTTATCCCAAAGTTTATCCATTAGAGCCAGCAAAATTTAACGCCAATCATCTGCTTGATATCTATAAAGCTCTACTGCTCAATAAACAGTTTACAATGAACTACACCAAAAAGGGTGGCGAAACTAAAGATTATACCGTTAATGCGCAAGGCGTAGTGCAGCAGGAACAAGTAAGTTATCTTATTGCAACTTATGATGGACAAAAGGCAGAAGGCTTAATTCAATTTGCTATTCACCGGATTAATAACATCGAAATTCTGGAAACCACCGCACAGTCCGTTCCAGCTTTTGATATGCGCGAATATCTTGAACAAGGCGGTTTGGATATCAGTTTATACAAAGAAAAAGATCTAGAACTTATTTTCACTCAACAAGCAGCGCAACACTTGAATGAAACACCACTTTCGAAAGATCAAAAACTAACCAGCCTGAAAGATGGTCGAGTATGCGTTAATGCTACCATCAACATCAGCCAATCAATCAAATGGTGGCTGCTCGGTTTTGGTGATCAGGTCGAAGTAATAAAGCCTAAAGCTTTCAGGGATGATATGAAAAAGACAGTGCAGGGAATGATGAAGCTATACGTCAAGAATTCTCATTAGAACATAAGGCAAAGAATGAACATTTGGTATCTGCACGGCTTTCGCAGTTCAGCAAATAGCCCCAAAGTTAAAGCGATGCAACAAGCATTTCCGAACTGTCATGTTAAAGGTATAAGTTACACACCACACTCGCCACTAGTTGCGGAAGAAATTCTCATTAACGAATACGAAAAACTGATTGGTAAAGATGATCAGCTGGTTGTTGTTGGAACCTCGCTGGGCGGGTTTTGGGCCAGGTGGCTTGCTTCCGAGCTTCCCGTTAAATCATTAATGATTAATCCATCGTTGCACCCCGATAGAACCCTGGAAACTGGTGAGTTCAAAGTCTATGGTGAGTTTGATGAAACTATCAAAGTGACCGACAAAGATCTGCAAGATTTTAATCACTATAAAGTTACAAGCGAACCTTATGGCCACTGCGAAGTAGCTTTGTCCATGGATGACGAAGTGCTTGATTCTGAAAAAACTGTCAAAGAGCTGGAAGGCATTTACCCGATACATAGATTCCAAGCTGGCTCACACCGATTTGCCGAGTTTGAGCGGGTGTTTCCAATGATTAAACAGTTAATAGGACAGAAATTCTGATGGTTTGCAATACAGATTTAATAGCCCCTTTCAGCCAGCATAAACTAAACTTGGGAAACTTAAGCATCTTATGATCATATTTTATATTATTGCAGGATCAGTAACCTTACTACTCGCCATCTATGCGAGCTTCCTTTTGTTTAAGGTCAATCAAAAAAAACAGTTACAAAAACAAGTCGCTGTCGCACAGTCTGAAAAGCATGATGCTCAAGTAAACTCGATTATTGAAAGCATCATCTCTATCGCCAAGGCAATGAAACATGAGCAGTGCCCAACCATTGAAGGCTGTATTCGTTTAAAAGTATTAATAGATCAGTTGAGACTTGGGGATGAACTGATCGAACAGTTCAAGGTGTTCTATGTTATCTATGATAAAACTGCCCATATCCCCACACATCAAGGTTGGAGTGATCTTAAATCAAAAGAAAAACTCATTCACACCAAGCTAATGATGGAGCTTGAAGAGGAATATAGCTCAGATGTCAGTGAAGGAGTAGATCAGGTGATTCGGTATTTTGAGTATGTGGAGTAGGGGCTGGATATTTTGTAACAAAGGGAAGTGCTGCCACTACTCTTAACCGTAAAAGTGCTATCAAGAAGAGAAATGGCGCACCTGGCAGGAGTCGAACCTGCTACCTCAGCCTCCGGAGGGCTGCGCTCTATCCAAGTGAGCTACAGGTGCATAATCTATATACTAAAATGTTTCTTTAAACTTCTCATGCGCTGAGATGATTGTAGAGCTTCGCTCTATCCAACTGTACCCTATCTTCTGACGAAGACGGGGCAGTCCCAGCTACAGGTGCATATCTAATGTTACTTTTTGTAGCTAGATCAATTGTACCCTGTCTTTTGTCGAAGAAGGGCAGTCCCAGCTACAGTTCCTTAATGTTTGTTGAGCTTGCCATGCGAACATGCGTTGGCTGGCAGCGACCAAATCTTAAAGCGGGCGTATTTTCACAATTATTCCGATTTTTATCAAGCTAAAACGGGCAGGGCGATTCAACGGTGATGACTTTACCGGTTTTAGGATGAGTAATGGTCAGGCTTGCTGCGTGCAGTAGCAGGCGCTTGGCTTTGATTTCTGAGCCGCTTTTATGATACAGGTTACAGCCTAGAATCGGGTGGCCTAACTCAAAGCAATGTAGTCTCAGCTGGTGGCTGCGTCCGGTTATCGGTTTAAGTTTGAGGCGAGTGGTTTGTTTATCCAAATCGCGCTCCATGACTTCCCATTCGGTTACGGCCTTTTTGCCTTGTTCAAAGTCTATCTTCTGTTTAGGTCTGTTTGGCCAATCGGCGATCATAGGCAGGTCGATAATGCCGCTGTCTTTTTCGACAATACCGTCCACCACTGCGATGTAGTATTTATCGGTTTGACGCAATTCAAACTGCTTACTGATTTCTCTATGCGCGAATTTGGTTTGTGCCAATATCATCACGCCAGAAGTGGCCATATCCAGGCGGTGCACGATTGAGGCCGTTTTTGATTTGGGATGGTGTTGTAAACGTGTGACCATGCAGTCTTTATTTTCTTCATGACGTCCAGGAATACTCAATAAGCCTGCAGGTTTATTGACGAACAAGAAGTGTTTATCAGGATGTAGTATGCGTACCGGCTCCGGGCAAAAGGGGACAATATGATAATCAGCCATTATTTGCCAGCCTTTGCGTTTCCGCGCTTACCCGGTTTCGTAGCAATCATCACGGCTCTTTTTGGAGCGGGGTAGCCTTCAATGGTCAGTTCTTTGTTCTGCGGGTCAAGGTAATCTTCAAGCGATTGAAAGGTCATCCAGTCGGTTGCTCGCTGCTCATCGAGCCCGGTCTTAGCAACATTGGCGACCTTGATATCTTTAAAATCTAACTTTGCCAGCCAGTTTTTTAGCATGCCGGTGGTTGGAATAAACCAGACGTTGTTCATCTGCGCGTAGCGATCTTTCGGGATCAGGCATTGGTCTGGCTCACCATCAATCACCAGGGTTTCGAGCACCAATTCTCCACCAGAACGCAGCAGGTTTTTCATGTGCAGAATATGGTCGATTGGCGAACGACGGTGATAGAGAACGCCCATCGAAAAGATGGTATCGAAACCTTGATCCGATAAGTTTTCCGGCAGATATTCAAGGCCAACTGGCAAGTAGTGAACAGGGTAGTCGGCTAAATAGGTTTGCATCACTGCAAACTGCATTAAGAATAATTGCGATGGGTCAATGCCGAGCACTAGTTTTGGATTTTGCGCTGCCATTCGCCAACAGTGATAGCCGTTGCCACAACCCACATCCAAGACAATACGATCTTCTAATGGGCTAATTTGATCCTTTAATCGATCCCATTTCCAGTCCGAGCGCCATTCGGTATCGATATGTTGTCCGAATAAATGATAGGGGCCTTTGCGCCAGGGGTGAAACTTCATTAAGAGTTGTTTCAGTTCTTGCTGCTCAGTTTCTGACAGTTGCGAAGCACTGCCAATTTCTACTTTGCTGGCCAACTCTATATGATCAGGCGTGATGTCAGGCAGTTGCTTGAGCAATTTGATCCAATCGCTTAGATTGCCATGCGTATAATCGGCCATGCGGTCATTAACGGCCTGCTTGAATTGGTCAAGCCAGGGATGAAGTCGACTATCGGCAATGGCTTTGTAGGAATTAGTGAAATTAATCATGGTTACTAGAGTGCTATATTATTTAACGGCGATAAATGAGGCGAAGTTGTACTGCTGGAACCAGCTGTCATATTGGCTAAAACCGGCTTTGGCAAAACGCTGGTAATGTTTCTCGCGAGTATCTGGCAATAATACATTTTCAAGAGCTGCACGTTTCTGGGCAATTTCCATATCGCTGTAACCGTTTTGTTTCTTGAAGTCATGATGCAGGTCGATGATATGTTCATTTAATGCGTCATGTTGCAAAGTTATTTTCTCTGATAAAACCAGGCAGCCACCCGGTAGCAGAGCATCATAAATACGGCTAACCAGTTCCTGCCTATGGCCGCGAGGAAGAAACTGTAAGGTGAAGTTCAGAATAATCATGCTTGCCGATGACATTTCAAGGTCATTAATATCAGCTTCTTTGACTTCAATCGGCATGGCAAAGTTATAGCTCGACTGAATCATCTGGCAACGTTCAATCATGGCCGGCGAGTTATCAATCGCCACAATCTTACAATCAGAGCGGTCTACGGTTTGACGAATGGCTAAGGACGCCGCGCCAAGCGAGCAACCCAAATCGTATATTTTACTGTTGGGCTGGACAAATCGTTGGGCAATTTCAGCAATGCCTTGAATGATAGTCGTGTAGCCAGGCACTGAGCGTTTGATCATATCAGGAAAGACTTCGACAACCTTGTGGTCAAACTCGAATTTCTTGATGTCCTGTGGCTCGGCGAAAATGGTATCTTTGCGTTCAGTCATGATGATTTAAACAAGCCGAAAAGGCTTTTAACAACTTTGTGCGCAATTCTACTATAATAGACGCCACTTACCCATGATTTTTAATGACGACGGTAGATGTACGGTGAATTCAGAGGTTATACAAAGATTGCGCTCAGAGATTGACGCATTAGACAGTGAACTATTAAAGTTGGTCGAAAAGCGAACACAAATGGTATTGCAGTTGGCTGTTGCTAAGCGGGAGCAGGGTGTAGACGATTACGATCCAGTTCGTGAACAAGCAATCCTTGAGAGCCTGTATCAGGAATTTAGCCCAACTTTTACACAGCAAGAGATCGAAGCGATTTTCAAACCGATATTTAAGGCCAGTCTGCGAGTTCAGCAGGACAAAAAAAAGCCCGCCTAAAGTAGGCGGGCAAAAGTTGCGTCTCAAAATGAGAAGGAGGTATTTTGAGATGCGGGATTTAGCACTAAGGGGTAGTTAATACTAATTCCACACCCCCACTTTAACAAAGCCGCCAGCTCTGGCAATTTTCTAAATGTAACAAAGCATTTCTGCATTAAATATCTTTACAAAGCCAATAAGTTTATGGGCTGGCACTGGCCTGCTATTTTTTATATGCTGTCCTCTTTGTGAATTTTGTTCTACTTATTTTTTGGCTTAATTGATACGTTCGTAAGGGGACCAATGAAAAAGTTATTGATTTGTATGAGTTTGCTTCTTGCCTCTACAGGCTTGATGGCAAAAAGCGATGGCATGACTTTGGAAGATATTTCTAAGTTACAGTCTGTTACTTCTTTAGATGTTTCACCGAATGGTGAGTACATCGCATTTACACAGTCTAAACCGCGCACACCTTATGTGGATGAAGACGGTACCGCATGGAATGAATTGTTTGTAATGAAGAAGGGTGGCGAAGCGCGCCCATTTATCACTGGTGAGGTAAATATTGGTGGTGTTCAATGGGCGCATGACAGCTCGGCGATTTATTACACAGCCAAGCGTGGTGATGACAAACATAAATCACTTTACATGATTCCTGTGGATGGCGGTGAGTCACAGCAGGTTTTAAGTTTTGAAACTGATATTGGTGGCTACACCATCAATCATAATGGCTCAAAGCTGGTCTTCCTTGCTAAAGAAGAAGATCCAAAGCACAAAGAGAAACTTGATAAGAAAGGTTTCAAAGCTAAGGTCTATGAAGAAGGCCTCAAAATGACTCATGCCTGGCTTTATGAGCTAGCTTCGTCTGACGATAAACAAAAGCCCGAGAAGCTAGAGATTAATGATCATGTATTATCGGTAGCTTTTTCTCCAGTGAATGATCAGTTAATGATTCAAACTTCACCTACTTCATTGATTGACGACATTTACATGAAGAAGTCACTTAAGGTGGTTGATTTAGACGGTGATATCGTTGCTAACTTCAAAACTGAAGGCAAGCAGGGTAAGGCGGTCTGGTCAACGAATGGAGAGCAGATTGCTTTCCTGGGCGCAAATGATTACAACGATCCAACCAATGGTGCTTTATATATTGCTGACGTTGATGATGAAACCATCTATAAGCGTGTCGCTAATTTGAGCAGCCATGTGATGGATATAGCCTGGAGTGGCGATGATGTGATTTATATCGAGCACCAAGGTGTTGAAAGCCGCATCGTAAGAGCTGCTATCAAGCGCAAAATTGCTGATCGTCCAGTGGTTGATTATGGCAACGGTATTCATAGCCGCCTGAGCGTATCTAATAACGGCGATATTTATGCCATGACTGATACTGCCACTCACCCACGCGAAGTTTATGCCTTTAATGCAGAAGGCTTTGAGCGTCTGACTATTAGCAATCCTTGGTTAGCCGACAAAGCGCTTGGCAAACAGGTTGCCTATGAGTACGAAGCGCGTGATGGCCTGAAAATTCAGGGTGTTCTGGTGTACCCATTGAACTACAAAAAAGGCAAACGTTACCCAATGATTGCCTTCATTCATGGTGGTCCTGAAGCGCATGAATCTAATGGCTGGAAAACGAATTATGGCGATCCGGCGCAATATGCAGCAGCGCAAGGCTATTTCTCTTTCTTCCCTAACTACCGCG
>JAPHRL010000107.1 GCA_026195755.1 Kangiella sp.
ACGGCCCTGACTATCTGTCAGACGCCCATCTTCCAGCACTTGCAGCAGAACGTTAAACACATCAGGGTGCGCTTTTTCCACCTCATCAAACAGAATCACAGAATAAGGCTTGCGTCGTACCGCTTCGGTCAGATAACCACCCTGCTCATAACCCACATAGCCAGGAGGCGCGCCAATTAAGCGAGCAACCGCATGCTTTTCCATGAACTCCGACATGTCGATACGAACCATATTGTCTTCGCTGTCGAACAGGAACTTGGCCAGCGTTTTGCACAATTCAGTTTTACCGACGCCCGTTGGTCCAAGGAATAAGAAAGACCCATTCGGACGATTAGGATCAGACAGCCCTGCACGTGAACGACGAATGGCATTCGATACAGCGGTAACGGCTTCATCCTGACCAATCACATTATTGTGCAATACATCTTCCATGCGTAGTAACTTTTCACGCTCACCTTCCAACATTTTTGACACTGGAATACCGGTCCATTTGGACACGACTTCGGCAATTTCAACGTCAGTCACTTTATTACGCAGTAGCTGCATTTCCACTGTATCCTGCTCAGAGACTTTAGCTAGCTTTGCTTCAAGCTCAGGAATAGTGCCGTATTGCAACTCTGACATGCGAGTTAAGTCGCCAGCCCGCTGCGCAGCTTCTAACTCAACGCGAGCTTTATCTAGGTCGGCCTTAATATTCTGAGCGCCATGCACTGAGGCTTTTTCTGATGACCAAATCTCATCAAGCTCAGCAAACTCTTTTTCAAGCTCATCAATTTGCTGCTCTAAATCTAGCAGGCGTTTCTTAGAGCTTTCATCCTCTTCTTTTTTCAAAGCTTCACGCTGAATTTTCAATTGAATCAAACGACGCTCAAGTTTATCCATCACTTCAGGTTTCGAATCAATTTCCATACGAATCCGACTGGCGGCCTCATCAATCAAGTCAATGGCTTTATCGGGCAATTGACGATCGGTGATATATCGCTGGGATAAAGTCGTTGCAGCCACGATAGCAGGGTCAGTAATTTCGACCCCATGGTGCACTTCATAGCGCTCTTTTAAGCCACGCAGAATTGCAATGGTATCTTCAGTGGTTGGCTCATCAACCAATACCTTCTGGAAGCGACGTTCCAACGCCGCATCTTTTTCAACATATTGACGATACTCGTCTAAAGTTGTGGCGCCAACACAGTGCAGTTCACCGCGAGCCAGTGCTGGCTTGAGCATATTACCGGCGTCCATAGCGCCTTCTGCCTTACCGGCACCAACCATAGTATGTAACTCGTCAATGAACAGGATGACCCGCCCTTCTTCTTTAGCCAGATCATTTAATACAGCTTTTAGGCGCTCTTCAAATTCACCGCGAAATTTTGCGCCGGCAATTAACGAGCCCATATCCAAAGACAGCACTCGTTTGTTTTTCAACCCTTCAGGAACTTCGCCGTTAACGATGCGTTGCGCCAAACCTTCCACAATAGCGGTTTTACCGACTCCGGGCGCACCAATTAGTACTGGGTTGTTTTTGCTGCGACGCTGCAGAACCTGAATACAGCGACGGATCTCATCATCGCGCCCTATCACCGGATCCAACTTGCCGCTTTCAGCGCGAGCATTCAGATCAATGGTGTATTTTTCTAAGGCTTGACGATTATCTTCGGCATTGGGGTCATTGACGTTTTGCCCACCGCGAATCTGGGCAATGGCATCTTCAACCATTTTAGTCGTAACGCCCTGGGCCTTGAGCAACTTGCCCAAAGTACCTTTATCTTCTAACGCAGCCAGCAAAAACAGCTCAGATGAAATGTATTGATCCTGCCGTTGTTGTGAAATCTTGTCACAGACATTCAGTAGCTTGCCAAGATCGGGGGAAATATGAACTTCACCACCCGTTCCACTGACTTGTGGCAGCTTTGCTAACTCAGCATCTATGGCGTTCATCAGTTGACCTGCAGGCGCACCAATCTGGTTTAGAATTGCTGCGACACTGTTGCCCTGTTGCTGTAGCATGGCCAACATTAAATGCAACGGCTCGATGTACTGATGGTCCTTTCCAAGCGCTAACGACTGAGCATCGGCTAGCGCTGATTGAAACTTGCTGGTGAATTTATCCATTCTCATGCAAAAACCTCTCTGGAGTCATTGTCACTGTCAGTGCGCAAACTCAAATTAACACTCTATATGCTATACAAAATGTGGGTTTATGGCCGGTTTTCAAGAGCTTGCCTACTCATTTTGCTCATTTATTGCTCAAAGCTGTTGATTTAAATCAAGAGTTAGCAGACTAAATGTAAAAGATAGAAGTTTTGCTTAATGGTACTTGCTCAACGGTACTTTTCTCGTGCGCGAGAGCCTGGAGCCGTTTTATTGTGGGCGTTCTTTACCTGAAGGTTCTTTAGTGAACGGGTTGCGATGACCGAGCAACACTTCGCCTAAATGGACTAGGCTATTCTCGTGTGAAAAAAACTGATGATTGATGGTAGGAAATTGTAGAAGTCTGGATCTAGATCGAAGAATGAGTGATGAAAAAATGGTCCCCTGCCCACGAACGCCAACGATTCGGCAAACAAAAATAGAGTGCTTGCTTAATTCTGCCAACTTCCTTATTCCAGGCTTCACACGATAAGGTTCTTCGTGATCCAGATGAATTTTTCCGTGTGGAAATAAAGCAATAATTTCACCTTGGTCTAGAGCTCTTCGAGCCTGACGAAAAGCAATATCAGCGCGGCCACTTCGGTTAACCGGTATACAACCTGCACGCTTAAATAACCAGGTTAAACCAAAGCGATTATATTCTTCAGTGGCTATCATAAAACGAATCGGGCGATTACTGGCGGCAATCAATAAAAGAGGATCAAGGCCAGAAATATGGTTAGAAATCAGAATCGCACCACCTTCGGTTGGTAATGAAAAGCGTTCAAAATCCAGTCTGTGAAAGCGCATACAGTAGTAGCGACATAATCCATCAATAAAATTGAGAAAAGAGGAACCCCAGTCAATATGATTATATTTTTTAGCGCCTTTGATTAACTTGACAATGACAACAGTCAAACTTAATACTACAGCCAGAATTACCCACCAAAACGTTGTCATTCTCTTCTCACACACCTTTTATCTTAGCTACTCTGCTATCCAAATCATGCTCGCCATTCGTCCAGTCTGACCATCTCTACGAAATGAGTAAAATCTTCGTTTATCTTTAAAAGTACATAGCTGACTCAAATAGACATCCACACCTAAATACTCTAACTGCTTTTTAGCCAAGCCTGCTAAATCAGCTTGCCATCGGCCTCTATTATTTTGAATGAAGTAGCGTCGATTACCATCATCCAGATCAATAAAAGTTTGTTTGACTTCAACGCCCACTTCAAAGTAGCGCTGACTAATAGCTGGGCCAATCCAAGCCATTAGTGGTTTTGATTGGGAGTACCTCTTAACGGTATTTGCTAATATGCCGGCAGCGAGTCCGCGCCAACCAGCATGCGCGGCAGCAATCCAACTGCCGTCTGAGTTTGTAAACAACACCGGTAAACAATCAGCAGTCATCACTGCGCAAGTAGCAGCAGACTTATCGGTAAGGATAGCATCCGCCTCAAGCGAAACCAGCGAGTCAGAGTACTTAACAACTTTGTTGCCGTGAACTTGATTGAGCCATTGAACGGGCGGATGACCAGCGTTGTTATTAACAAGCTCACGATTGGCCATGACTCTCGCCCTATCATCCTCAACATGCAACCCTAGATTCAAACTATCAAAAGGAGACTCACTTACCCCGCCTTTGCGCGTGGTAGCCAAAGCTCTAATATGGGTTGGAGCTGGCCAGTCAGGCTTGATAAATTCAATCATTCTTCTGCGTCGTAGGTGTCTCTGTTTTCACGTAAATCATTTAACAGCTTAGCCATGTCATGAGGCATTGGTGCGCGCCATTCGATATACTCATCTGTTGAGGGGTGCTGCAACCCTAATAAACTAGCGTGCAACGCCTGACGTTTAAAACTATCAACCGTTTTACGCAGTTCGGGTGTAATACGTGTGGGCACTCGATAACGACCGCTGTATAAAGGATCGCCAATTAGCGGAAACTTCAAATAAGCCATATGAACACGAATCTGGTGAGTACGTCCCGTTTCTAGGCGCAGCTTTAAGTGGGTATGATCCAAGAATTTTTCAACCACACGATAATGGGTAATGGCTCTTTTGCCATCGGCCACAACCGCCATCGAGGTGCGCTTAGTAGGATGACGGCCAATCGGTTTATCAATTGTCCCACCGGATACCATCACTCGATTGACCACTGCATCATATTCACGAGTAAAAGCACGATTCTGCAGCTGCTCAACCAGACTGGTATGAGCGGCAATAGTTTTTGCAACGACTAACAACCCAGTCGTTTCTTTGTCAATGCGGTGAATAATGCCTGCTCGAGGTAAATTAGCGAGCTCTGGGCAATGGTGTAATAGCGCATTAACCATGGTGCCATCCTGATTTCCAGCGCCAGGATGAACAACCAAACCTGCAGGTTTGTTAATAACCAGCAAAGAATCATCTTCATATACTACATCAAGATCAATGGCTTCGGGCTTCCACTCGCCTGCCACTTCAATTTCAGCATTAATTTCGATATCCTCAAAACCCGCCATTTTATGTTTATTGGAAGTTATTACTTCGCCATTAACTTTAACGAAGCCATTTTGGATCCATTCTTGAATTCGAGAGCGGGAATATTCACTAAAGTGCTGAGATAAAGCAGCATCCAGTCTTTTTCCGTAAACTTTTTCGTCGAATATGTGTCTGAGTGCAATAGATTGGGTGGTCATTGTAAAATCACGTAAAAAGATTGGCCTATAACTGATGGTCAGTTAGAATGAGCCACATTGTATCAGGCTGAACACAAACAGAAAGAATTAAATATGCAAAAAAATAGTATTATCGTCCTCGCTCTATTGGTATTAGCTCTAGCGGGCTGCTCCAGCACCCCTAAAGAACCTAATTTGAAAAATTCTAAAGTTGGGTCAATGACAGCACAAGAGCTCTTTGATGGCGCCAAAAGCTCTATGAGTGGTGGCAATTATGTTAGAGCAACTGAGCTTTTAGAAGAAATTGACACTCGTTATCCTTTTGGTCGAATTTCAGAACAAGCTAAGCTTGAGCTGATTTACGCGTACTTCAAAAGGGCCGACTATGAGTCAGGACAAGCACTCGCCGATCGGTTTTTGCGTCAACACCCCCAGCATGATAATGCAGATTACGTCTATTATATGAAAGGGGTTATGCACTATGAACAGGAAGTCGGAGCATTTAAAGAAGTATTTGCTGCTGATATTGAGAAACGCGACACCAGCAATTTAAAAGCTGCTTTCGATAACCTCAAGGCTTTGGTTGAAGTCTATCCTGAAAGCAAATATGCACCCGATGCTCGTCTACGCATGGTTCAAATTCGCAACCTTTTAGCTGATTATGAACTGCACGTAGCTCGCTATTATATGCAACGCGACACTTATATTGCCGCAGCAAATCGTGCAAAATACATCGTTGAGAACTTCCCCAAAACACCTGCAGTCCCTAGCGCACTAGAAATTTTGGTGAATTCTTACAAAATATTAGAGTTACC
>JAPHRL010000245.1 GCA_026195755.1 Kangiella sp.
ATCGATACCTAAGGTATCAATAACTGCATCCAGTTGCTGCTGCACTACTTGCATAGTGGAGCCTTTTTCTCTTTGTTCAAGGGTTTCACCCACACAAAGAATAGGCATTAATTCAGCTTCAATGGCCTTGCCAACTTTATGAGCAACTAATACATTCGTTTCGCCGTACAGGCTACGACGTTCGGAATGGCCAACAATTACATACTGGCAACCATTATCTTTAAGCATGTCGCCACTGATTTCACCAGTATAGGCGCCCTGCTTCTGCTCGCTTAAGTTTTGTGCTCCGACTGCAATCTTATGATTACCAATCAGGCTCTCAACAAAAGATATATAAATAGTAGGAGGGCACACTAGCACGTCACTTTTCATGCCAGCATCCAACTGCTCAGTCATGCCCTTCATTAAAGCCTCAATGAATGGCTTACTACCGTGCATTTTCCAGTTGCCTGCGATGAGCTTAGTACGCACTTGGATAACTCCTCTTTTATACCACTCTTAAACTTGCGCGAATTGCCTTAATTTTGCCAGTCATTTTGTGTTAAACGCCCAGCGACAATCGCCCCTTTTAACAAAAGGGCGCAAATATTAACCGAGGGCCGACTTTAAAACAAGCTCTGTTGACTCTGATCAGTAGTTTTTGCCTTTTATGGGCCGATTTCCCTAGAAAAAGCATGGATTTTGAACTATCGATCCAAGTATAATACGCGCCGTTTAAGGTCGATTGGCTAATATTTGACCTTAATTTGGAACTATGGCATCTGAAAATCCGTAAATAACAACAAGATATGACTGGTTGTAGCACGCTACACACCAGGTTTTTTTGTTATTGGCATGATTTTGCAGCGCACCATAGTGAAGTGACAACCATCAGGTATTAAAAGTAGCGACCTATGATTAAGATTAAGAAAGGCCTGGACCTGCCTATTGAAGGGCAACCAGAGCAAACGATCTCAGCTGGTACTACGGTAAAAACCGTCGCCATATTAGGCGAAGATTATGTTGGTATGAAACCGACCATGCATGTGCAGGAAGGGGACACCGTTAAGAAAGGCCAGATAATCTTCGAAGATAAAAAAAACCCCGGAGTAAAATACACTGCTCCAGCAGCGGGTACGATTAAAGCCATTAACCGTGGTAATAAGCGTAAGCTGTTGTCGGTAGTGGTTGAAGTTGCCGAGCAAGAAGAAGCAGTCAGCTTTAATAAATTTAGTCCTGAGCAACTGTCTGGCTTGAGTCGCGAAGCGATTGTCGAGCAAATGGTTGATTCAGGCATGTGGACTGCACTGCGCAAACGTCCTTACTCAAAAGTTCCAGCGATCGACAGCGAAACACAAGCGATTTTCGTGTCAGCAATGGATACCAATCCGTTAACTGCCGATCCTGAAGTCATTATCAGTGAGCAGAATGAAGCCTTTAATTACGGACTTGATATTCTTGCTCAACTTTCCGGTGACAAGGTTTTTGTGGCGACTGCCCCAAACTCATCACTGACTAAAAGTAGCAATGCTAAAGTTAGCTATGAAGAGTTTTCTGGCCCGCACCCTGCAGGCTTAGTGGGTACTCACATTCATTTCTTATACCCAGCTTCTATGAACCATCCGGTATGGTACATCGGTTATCAGGATGTGATTGCATTAGCCAAGCTATTCATTGAAGGCGAACTTCATACTGATCGTGTTATCGCTTTAGGCGGTACCATGATTAAGAAGCCACGCTTGATTCGTACTCGCGTCGGCGCTTGCATTGATGAGCTGATGGCTGAAGAAGAGAATGATGCGGATAACCGCCATATCTCTGGTTCGGTGCTCAGTGGCTTTAATGCAATCGATGCTCGCGGCTATTTAGGTCGTTATCACAATCAAGTTACCGTCATCCGCGAAGGTCGCGATAAAGAGTTCTTCGGCTGGGCCATGCCTGGTACTGATAAATTCTCGGTGACTCGCGCATTCTTTGGCCACCTGTTCCCGAAAAGGCGTTTTAACATGACAACCACCACCGGTGGTTCAGATCGTTCTATTATGCCAATTGGTAACTATGAACGTGTCATGCCTTTAGATATTCTGCCGACTCAGCTTTTACGCGCTATCGTCACAAGTGACACAGTTCTCGCACAGGAGTTGGGTTGTCTGGAGCTGGACGAGGAAGATTTAGCCTTGTGTACCTATGTTTGCCCGGGCAAATATGAGTACGGCTCCATTCTTCGCGAAAATCTGACCAAGATTGAGAAAGAAGGATAAGAGAGGCTACCATGGGTTTAAAAAACTTTATTGAAAAAATCGAGCCGCATTTTGAGAAAGGCGGCAAGTGGGAAAAATGGTATGCCTTGTACGAAGCGGCAGCGACCATTTTCTATACACCGGGTCATGTCACCAAAGGCGGCACGCACGTCCGTGACAACATTGACCTGAAACGCATCATGATCATGGTTTGGCTTGCTACTTTCCCGGCCATGTTCTGGGGCATGTGGAACGTTGGTTTTCAAGCACAGCTTGGACTAGCCGAAGGCTTAACACTGCCTGACGCCTGGCAGGTTGATTTCTTCCAGTTCTTCGGTGGTGTTATTACCCCTGAGACTGGCGTGCTTGGCCTGATGTTCTACGGCGCCTGTTTCTTTATTCCAATTTACGCCGTTACCTTTATCGTTGGTGGATTCTGGGAAGTCTTGTTTGCGAGTATTCGCGGTCATGAGATCAACGAAGGATTCTTCGTCACTTCGATTCTTTTCGCATTGATCCTGCCTGCCGAAATTCCGTTATGGCAAGTGGCTCTTGGTATTTCCTTCGGTGTCGTGGTTGCTAAAGAAATCTTCGGTGGTACCGGTAAGAACTTTATGAACCCTGCGCTAGCCGGTCGTGCATTCCTGTTCTTCTCTTATCCAAGCGAAATTTCAGGTGCCGAAGTATGGGCCGCAGTCGATGGCTTTACCAGTGCAACTCCGCTGGCAGCAGCTGCTGCAGGCACTATTACCGATTACGGCATTAATCAAAGCTGGTGGGATGCTTTCTTAGGTCGCATTCCTGGTTCAATCGGTGAAGTATCAACTCTGATGATCCTCATCGGCGGTCTATTCATTATCTATGCTCGCATTGCTTCATGGCGCATCGTTCTAGGTGTATTGTTCGGCATGATCGCGATGACACTTATTTTGAACACCGTCGGTAGTGAAACTAACAAGATGTTTGCCATGCCTTGGTACTGGCACTTGGTTACCGGTGGATTCGCCTTTGGTATGTTCTTTATGGCGACCGACCCTGTTTCAGCGTCTTTAACCAACAAAGGTAAATGGTACTTTGGTGCCTTAATTGGTGTCATGGTTATATTGATTCGCGTAGTCAACCCAGCCTTCCCTGAAGGTATGATGCTTGCGATTCTATTCGCCAACCTGTTCGCGCCATTGATTGACCACTTTGTGGTGCAAAGCAACATCAAGCGGAGGACTCGTCGTCATGTCTAAGAAAGAAAGTCCAATGAGAACCATTGTGGTTGCAGTGATTCTGAGCTTAGTCTGCTCGGTGATTGTTTCTGTTGCCGCCATTAAGTTAAAGCCTTTACAGGAAACCAATAAGGAACTTGACCGTAAGTTGAACATCCTTATTGCTGCGGGGTTAATCGATGGTCAGGCGCAAGCAACCAAAGAGCAAATTGAAGATACTTTTAAACAGATAGAGACTCGTGTTGTTGATTTGTCGACCGGCGAGTACGTTGAACCTCCTAAAGGTTTCGAGCAACGTAAAGCCGCTAAAGATCCAAGCATGAATGTTCGAATTGAAGATGATATTGCTGGCATTAGAACGCGCTCTAAATTGGCCAATGTTTATCTGGTCAAGAAAGATGGACAGCTCGACACTATTATCCTTCCTTTCCATGGTTATGGTCTATGGTCAACCATGTATGGTTTCCTGGCGCTTGAGCCAGATACCACAACGGTTGTTGGCCTGAAGTATTATGATCAGGCTGAAACTGCCGGTCTTGGTGGCGAAATTGAAAATCCAAAATGGCGTTCTATCTGGCCAGGTAAAGAAGTTCTAAACGAACAAGGCGAGCCTGTTATTCAGGTGGTCAAAGGTGAAGCTAAGAATGAACATCAGGTTGATGGACTGTCTGGCGCAACCCTGACCAGCGTTGGTGTTGAGAACTCATTACGTTACTGGTTAAGTAATGATGCCTTTGGCCCATACTTGGCAAAAGTAAGAGCGGGGGAATTGTAAAATGGCATTTGATAAACAAGAAGCCAAATCGGTTCTTTTATCACCGATTTTTAACAACAACCCAATCGCCCTTCAGGTATTGGGGATTTGTTCTGCGCTGGCAGTAACCAGTAAACTCGAAACTGCATTGGTGATGAGTTTGGCCCTAACAACAGTTGTTGCCTTCTCAAACCTTATCATCAGTTTGATCCGTAAACAGATTCCATCAAGCATTCGTATTATCGTGCAGATGACGATTATTGCGTCTTTGGTAATTCTGGTTGACCAGGTGTTGAAAGCTTACGCTTATGAAGTTTCTAAGCAGCTTTCAGTATTTGTTGGCTTGATTATTACCAACTGTATCGTAATGGGACGCGCTGAAGCTTATGCCATGAAAAATGGCCCTGCGATGAGCTTCCTCGATGGTTTAGGTAACGGTCTTGGTTATTCGGTATTGCTGATTATTGTCGGTATCATCCGCGAGCTATTGGGCTCTGGTAAACTGTTAGACTTTACCATCTTCCCTACAACTGCTGACGGCGGTTGGTATCACACAAACGGTATGCTACTGCTGCCAGCGAGTTCTTTCTTTATTATCGGTTTACTCATCTGGGCACTACGTACCTGGAAAACCGATCAAGTGGAGGATGCTGAATAATGGACCATTATATCTCCCTATTTGCAAAAGCGGTTTTCGTAGAGAACATCGCCCTGGCATTCTTGCTGGGCATGTGTACCTTCCTGGCGGTTTCAAAGAAGGTTCAAACTGCCATTGGCCTTGGTATCGCTGTCGTTATCGTGCAGACGATTACCGTTCCAGTCAACAACCTGTTGCTAAACGGTTTGTTAAAAGAAGGCGCTCTGGCTTGGGCTGGCTTTCCAGAAGCTGATTTAAGCTTCTTGGGACTTATCGTCTATATCGGTGTTATTGCCGCGCTTGTTCAGATTCTGGAAATGACTTTAGACAAGTTCTTCCCGGCACTTTACCAATCGCTTGGTATCTTCTTGCCATTGATCACTGTCAACTGTGCCATCCTGGGTGGCTCTTTGTTCATGGTTGAGCGTGACTATAGCTTCCCTGAGTCAATGGTTTACGGCTTCGGCTCAGGTTTCGGTTGGGCTTTAGCGATCGTTGCCCTGGCCGGTATTCGCGAGAAGATGAAGTACTCTGACGTTCCTGATGGTTTACGTGGATTAGGTATTACCTTTATCACCGTTGGCTTGATGGCCCTTGGCTTTATGTCTTTCTCCGGCATCAAACTGTAAACGAGTAAAGAGGTTAACTAATGAATGAAATAATATTAGGCGTTGCCCTGTTTACGGTAGTGATTTTTGCACTTGTACTGGTGATCTTATTCGCTCGTAAACAACTCGTCAGCACAGGCGATGTTCATATCAACATCAATAAAGACGCAGACAAAGCCATAACTGTTCCTGCGGGCAGCAAGTTACTGAATGCCTTGTCAGATAGCGGCATTTTCTTATCGTCAGCTTGTGGCGGTGGCGGTACTTGCGGTCAATGTGTCTGTAAAGTACTCGAAGGTGGTGGTTCTATTCTTCCGACTGAGGAAAGTCATATTACTCGTCGTGAAGCCAGAGAGGGTTACCGTCTTTCCTGTCAGGTCGCTGTTAAGCAAGACATGCAAATCGAAGTTCCAGAAGAAGTCTTTGGTACTAAGAAATGGGACTGTGAAGTTATCTCTAACGATAACAAAGCGACCTTCATCAAAGAATTGGTACTTAAGATTCCTAATGGCGAAAGCGTACCTTTCCGTGCTGGTGGATATATTCAGATTGAAGCGCCACCTCACAAAGTTAAATTCAGTGAATTTGATGTGCCAGCTGAATACCGTGGCGACTGGGAACGCTTTAAGCTTTTTGACCTAGAGTCAGAAGTTAAAGAAGAAACCATTCGCGCATATTCAATGGCTAACTATCCTGAAGAAGAAGGCATTATCATGTTGAACGTACGTATTGCAACGCCTCCGCCACGCGATATGTCATTGCCACCTGGTAAAATGTCATCTTATATCTGGAGCTTAAAACCTGGTGATAAGGTTACGATTTCTGGTCCTTATGGTGAATTCTTCGCTAAAGACACTACCGCTGAAATGGTCTTTATTGGTGGTGGTGCTGGCATGGCTCCGATGCGCTCGCATCTCTTCGACCAATTGCGTCGTATTAAAACCGACCGTAAAATTAGCTTCTGGTACGGTGCTCGTAGTTCACGCGAAATGTTCTATGATGAAGATTTCGATATGTTAGCCAAAGAGAACCCGAACTTTGAATGGCATGTGGCTCTTTCTGATCCGCAGCCTGAAGACAACTGGGAAGGCTACACCGGCTTTATTCACAACGTTCTATACGAGAACTACTTGAAGGACCACCCAGCTCCTGAAGATTGTGAGTTCTATATGTGTGGACCACCAATGATGAACGCAGCTTGTATCCAGATGCTTGAAGATCTGGGTGTTGAGCGTGAAAACATCTTATTGGATGACTTCGGTGGCTAATCCGCTTGGGTTATAACTGAAGCTTCTATAAAATAGGCAGTCTTATGACTGCCTTTTTTATGCCTTTATGATACGTATTACGATCTTACTCATTTTTACACTCTCCCTCGCGGCCTGCCAGCAAGAAGCACAATATAGTAAACTGACTGGCAACACTATGGGCACTAAATACCGTATCACTTTTGAGTCTAACAATATCAATTCTGAACAATTACAATCGGCCCTGACCCAAGAGTTAGATACCATCAACCAGTTGATGTCGACTTATATTCC
>JAPHRL010000072.1 GCA_026195755.1 Kangiella sp.
TTATTATTATAACAGGTTAGGTCAGCTTTATAAAAAAAATATGTCGGATGAAAATGATTATAAAACTAAAGCGCTGGACTTATATACTTATCTGCAAAACCGTGAACCGGACAATACACTTTGGCCTCAGATACTCGGAACTGGTAGGACAGGCCGTAACGACTTTGGATTTCTTCTGTTAATTGATTGCCGCCAAATAGTTGTTCACGGTTATAAATAACCTGGCCATTGCGCAACACATTCAAACTCGTCATTGTCGCACCGATATCTACTATAGCTACAACTGAATTTTCAATATGCTCTACAGTCTTCTTTTTGGTCAATTGATACGCGCGCTCTATAGCATACGCCTCAATATCAACCACCTTGGGAATCAAGCCTGCTATTTCCAGCGCATCAATCCGAGAATCAACATTCACGCTTCGCGACGCTGCTAACAAAACGTCGACCTGATTTTCATTGACATCTGAATCACCCAAAACCTCGAAGTCGAGATTGACCTCTTCCAGTGGATACGGAATGTATTGATCCGCTTCAACCTTGATGACGTCTTCCATCTCTTGGTCAGTCAGGCCTTTGTCCATCTGAATTGAACGAGTGATTACTGCAGAGCCAGAAACGGCCACGGCAGCATATTTAGTTGTAGTGCGTGCTTTATCGACCGCTTTTTTGATCGCATTGCCTACAGCTTCTGTGTCACGAATATCACGCTCAACAACCACGCCCTGGGGCAATGGTTCTACAGCGTAGCGATCCACTCTGTAACGATTTCCGACTTTTCCAAGCTGGAGTACTTTAACAGCGGTGGAGCTGATATCGATACCGATTACCGGTAATTGTTTCTTTTTGAATAACCCCAGAACCATAAATCCTATGCCTCATTAAGTTGGTTCAACAACTTCCCTATGCGTTATCTATCTTAGACTTGTCCCCAAAAAGTGAATACTTTTTCAACACGTAAGTTAAACTTTTTTATTAACTAACGTCTCTAAGATACTATATTTACACTGATTTACAAAAAAATTCAGCCTTTTTTTTAGAAAAAGGTATACTGGTACTCAATTATTTCCCGAGCTTTTACAGCCCACGATAAGACTTTCTAAAAAAATGACCATCAATATATTGAAGAAATTAGCCTTTTTTGTGAGTTTACTCACCATATTTATGGTTTTGATCGTACTTGGAGCTTATCTCTTTTCTGCCCCACAAGTGCCCGCGATTGACTCTTTAAAGAATGTAAAATTTCAAACCCCAATGCGCATTTATACCGCTGATGAAAAGCTGATCGGCGAGTTTGGTGATGTTCGCCGAATCCCTGTCGATTTGGAGCAGGTTCCTCCAGACTTCATTAATGCTCTAATTGCAACAGAAGATCAACGTTTTTTTGAGCATGGCGGTGTTGATATTCAAGGATTATTGCGTGTGATCAAGGTTGCACTCTTTAGCGGCGAATTTTCAGAAGGTGCCAGCACTTTAACCATGCAGACTGCTCGAAACATGTTTTTGACACGCGATCAGCGCCTGCAGCGCAAACTCGTTGAGATGTTCTTAGCCATCAAAATGGAAGAAGAGCTCAGCAAAGAAGAAATTCTCGAAATCTACGTTAACAAGGTTCACTTTAGTCATCGTGCTTATGGCCTAGGTGCTGCAGCCCAAGTCTATTACGGTAAAGAGCTCACTGAACTAACCTTACCGCAAGCGGCTATGATGGCAGGCTTACTAAAGGGTGAGTCTGCTTACAATCCCATATCCAATCCCGAGAGAGCATTCCAACGACGCAATTTGGTCCTCAGTCGTATGGTCGAGCAGGACTATATTAATCAGGCGGCTTATGAAGAAGCCATTGCAACCCCCCTGACAGCAGAGAAGCACACTGCCGATCTTGATCTTGAAGCCCCTTTTGTTGCAGAAATGGCGCGAATTGATGTTATCAACCAGTTTGGCAGAGATATTGCTTACAATCAGGGGCTGATAGTCAAAACAACCATCGACTCCAAGCAACAAAAAATTGCTAATGAGGCGTTGCGTCAGGGTTTATTGGAATATGATCGTAGGCATGGTTATAAAGGTCCTGAATTAATCCTCGAAGATTTTAATGTCAATGACACAGAAGCGTTGCTTACTCTTCTTAATAGCACGCCGACTGTTGGGCCTTTAAAGCCAGCAATAGTGCTAGATGTTGCAGAACAGTCGATTGAAGTACTGACTCAGGATAATCAGATGATAACTATCCAGTGGCCTGGGCTTGAGTGGGCTGCAAAATTCATCAGTGACTCACGCATTGGTAACAAACCTGAAAAGGCAGCAGATATTGTCAGTAAAGGTAGTGTTATACGAGTTTTAAAGGCATCTGAAGATCAATGGCACCTTAGTCAAATACCAGAAGCTTCCGCAGGTTTTGTCGCACTCAGCCCCCATAATGGCTCAATCACCGCATTAGTAGGCGGATTTGATTTTTCATCGAACAAATTCAACTTGGTCACTCAAGCTCGCCGTCAACCCGGCTCTAATATCAAACCCTTTATTTATGCTGCAGCTTTCTCGAAGGGCTTTACTGCAGCAAGCCTGGTTAATGACGCACCTTACGTTCGAGTTAACGAGTCAATCGATGAAGTATGGCGACCACAAAACGATAATCTTAAGTATAACGGGCCGACGCGCTTACGAGTGGGCCTCAAGCGCTCAATCAATACTATTTCAACTCGCTTGATTGATGCGATTGGAGCAGATTATACCGAGCAATTCCTGGTCAAGATTGGCCTGCCCGATGAGCATATGGATCCCTACCAGTCACTTGCACTGGGTACCGCCAGCTTTACCCCGTTAGAAATGGCCTCGGCTTACGCTGTCCTTGCCAATGGCGGCTACCAGGTTGACCCATATTATATCCAGGAAATAAGCTCTTCTGTGGGTGATATTCTGTATCAAGCAAGCCCCATGCTAGTGTGTGACGAATGTCAACAAATGCGTATCGAGAATCAAATCCGTGAGCAGAAGTATTCACCGGAAATTCGCAATGAGCCAGCCCTACCCATGCCTGAAGATCGCATCGCAAAACAGGTCATTGACCCTCGAGATGCTTTTATTATCTATGACATGATGAAAGATGTGATTCATAGCGGAACCGCAACCACTCAGTTAGCACGTCGTAACAGTTCTTTACTTAAACGTAACGACCTTGCGGGTAAAACAGGAACTGCCAATGACTACAAGGATGCCTGGTTCTCTGGCTTTAATCGTGAGACCGTTGCTAGTGCTTGGGTCGGTTTCTCAGACCACCGACGCAGTCTAGGCCAGTACGAATATGGTGGTCGTGCAGCATTACCAATCTGGGCAACCTTTATGGAGCAAGTATTAGACGGCACTCCATCGAAAGAAATGATCCAACCGCCTGGTGTCGTATCAACAAGAATCGATCCTGAAACTGGAAAGCTAGCGGCTCTTGGCCAAACCAACGGCATCTTTGAGTTTTTCCGTGACGATACCGTCCCCACAGAAGTTGCCGAGCCTGAACAAGAGGATTTCAACACCATCTACAATACGCGCCAGCAAGAAGTACTTCCTGATGAGTTATTTGATGATGAACTGATGCGACTGTTAGATGAGACATCAGAGCAAGATACAACAGATGGCAACTCTACGACTGAAACTCCTGAAAAGCCGCTTGAGAACCAATTAGATGAGGAGTTCAATCAATTGCTGGACAATAAAGATAACGAGGAAGAAGAAGCAACTGATCCTGACTCAATATTTTAATCCAAACTAATATCCGAGACACATAAAAAAAGGCACTGTACAGTGCCTTTTTGGTGTTTCTAATTAAAGTAGCAATTACTTACTTTAATTTACGGCTACCGAAACGCTTACGGAAGCGATCAACACGGCCGCCTGAATCAACAATTTTCTGCTTACCAGTATAGAACGGGTGACAAGCTGAACAAACATCTAGGTTGACATCAGAACCTGTTGAGCCAACTTCGATTACGTTACCGCAGCTACAAGTTGCAGTAACCGTTTTATAATTTGGGTGAATACCTTGTTTCATAACAGAACTCTCTTGTTACGAGTCGCCATTCGGGCAACAGTCCTATTACTGCGCCAAACACCACTCAAGATTTAAAGAAGCGCGATCATACGCCTAGTGCCCCTTGAGATCAAGCCTTAAACCACGACGTCATTAAGCTATTGCAGGGGTAGAGAAGCTGGCAGGCTAATATCTAACCCAAACAAGAAATCCCCATCAATTACAAAGGCTCGCTCAGCTAATTTCTGCCCACCCACGCCAACGATACTTACGCTATAGTTGCCATTGGTTAAGCCGTCAACACGATAATAGCCGAATTGATCCGTCAGGGTTTCAGTCATCATCTTACCTTCTGAATTAAATAAGGTTAGCCTGACATTGGAAAGCGCCTGCCCATTGGCTGATGTTAGCTGCCCCATAGCGCTATATTCCGACATCACATTAAACTCAACATGTGTCACAGACGAGGGTGCGACTTTGATAACATGGCTCTTTGTTTCCGGCACCATATCAATCGGCATAAACTCACCATCAAGCATTATCTTGTATAATCCTGGTGTGACATAATCCAGATAGAAACTACAAGCTTTTACCGGTGTTTTATAAGCAACGCCATTCAACAGCACACTAACATGCTCTAACTTGGAACAGTCTCCATCGGTTTTTAAAGTACCGGCGATGGTTCCTGCCGTGTTGTAAGCCACACGGTTATTACTAGGCACCAAGCTACCTTTGGCAACTGCAAAATCCATCGAAATTCTTGCAAAGGCAGACAGGCCACCATCAAACTGAGGATCTGCATCACGTAGCCTTAAATCAAAGTAAACACCAGGCATAAGCTGTGTGCGGTATTCAGTAAATACACCAACCCCATATTCATTCGAATGATTCAGCTCAAAACGAAACTGCTTATAGTCTGTCCAGTCCTTGGGATACCAATAAAAGCCTACTGCTTGTTCTATAATCGTATTCTGGTAAGTTCGATCACCAATAGTATCTTTGTACATGCGGCCGGACATATAAGCATTCACATTATCCGAGGCATTCCACTCAAATCGACCCGTTTGTTCTTCCGATTTATGAGTGATACGAAAGCGCGCATCCTGCGAAGGACGAAAAAAAAGCTCCGTTCGATAATCACCATCGGCATCCGGCCGGGTGCCTACTGAAAAGTTATTGGCTGGACTGTAAAAAATACCCGGTTTGATGTAACTGACTTTGTCACCCGTTTCTTGGTAGCGGCCCAGCAATTCTAATCTTAAGGATGGATCAGGCGTGTAATAATAATAGCCATTTGCTGAAGTGGTTTTATCATCTCGACCCTCGTAAAAATTTGCTTCTTCCTGTCGAACATAAGTCGACATACGCCAATTTTCACCAAACCCGTCCAACTCTAACTGTGTTGCGGTAGAGTTATTTCGATCGGCAAAACGCAATGCACTGACAAAGTTATGACCCAGTGACGAAACTATGCCTGCTGTAGTCACAGAAATATCATCAAGCATATAACCAGCTTCAACTGTCACGCCATCTGTCACCCCGTAACGATATAGAAACATTCCCGCTTCACCCTGATCCACATAATCAGGATCAAGCCAATTTCCTTTTCGTCCCAAAGCTACACTGGTAACCACCTGTCCTTCGTTAAGCAAAAAGTCTGAGCTTGCCCTGGTTTTCATCTGCCGCTCTAATTCCGAGCGGTTAACAGGGTCTAGAATGACTACCTCAATTTCGTTAAACAGGCTCGACTCAGTTCTAAACTCACCAAAATCATAAGTACCATCTAGCCGCACAAAAGTTTCGCCAATTAATTGATTGTTCACATAAAGCTCAGCAATAGCCCCCGGCTCAGCAGTGCCACGTATGCGTTGAACAGAACTACCTAACTCACGAAAGAAACTCGATTGAGAAATATCCTGATAAGCGTTATAAGGAACGCTCTGATTACTGTAAAAATACTGGCCACCAGTTAACGTTACTGCGGGCGCAATTACCGACGTGCTCACTGTTTGCTTACCGAATAACCACTGATGATGATCCGTTCGCTTGGTCCAGAAATAATCATCAAGTTTCCAGTCATCATCATTCAACTTTTCGGCATCAATCAACCAGGAACCTTCGAAAGCAGCACCTGTAGCGACTAACTCACTACGCTCAGTCAGGACATCAAATTCTAAAGCCTCATCGTCCTTTTCTACGCCAAGTACCTCGTGAGATAAACGAACTTGACGCAAACTAAATGGATCAGGACCAAACTCTACTTCTAAAGACTCTGCAGGGGTTTCACTTTTCTTTTTCTCTTCTTGCCAAGGTGGCAAAAACGTTACCGCATATTTCGCTGGATCGAACCTCGCATTCACTTTCAAGTATTCATTAAGAGTACTTAATGAGGCCCATAATTCACCATCAATTCGATAGGTAACACGTGAAGACATTTCG
This sequence comes from Kangiella sp., assembly GCA_026195755.1. Lineage (GTDB taxonomy): Bacteria > Pseudomonadota > Gammaproteobacteria > Enterobacterales > Kangiellaceae > Kangiella. The sequence continues at coordinate 6,464 of JAPHRL010000072.1, forward strand.
ACTTCACTGCCCGGTACTCGAATAGTTAAAACACCATGTTCAAGAGTGTAACTGGCCTGAATGACTGGAAAAACTTCTTTAATCGGCACCAGATAGTCGCTTTCGGTCTGGACAATGTCCAACACCAATACTTCCTGACTATTAACTTCAAGACCGACTAAAATTTTACGAAAACCATAAGTACGCCCGCCACCAGAACCTTGGCTCGCGACATCAAATAAAGCGGTTTGAACCTCTACCGGACGGTGAAGCTCGAGCGGATCTTTCGCACCACCCTCAGCAAAAGCCTCGTTTTGATTTTGAGAATATAACGCCAAAGGCGTGCACAACAGCACGCCCGACAAAAATAATTTTGTCCATGAAATCGCTTTCAAGAGTAAGTTTATTCCCCAATATTAATTCTATAGACTTCCGAAAAAGTTTGGCTGCCAATCTTGACTTTAATTGCTACTACATAAGATTCATTTAATATTTCTTTAATAGGAACCGGCGAAGTGATTTGTCGTCGATTCCCCGCAAACACTGGCTTAGCGGCAAGCTTACCTCCGGCTAAAGAACCCAGATTGTTGACCGACATTTTGTTCAAATCCAATCGTTCTAAAAGATCTTCATCGGTTCCAGCTTGGGCAGCTTTCATCGCAATAAACACACCTTCGGGACGAACATAGGCATTCCCTCTGCTGAGAATATCAAATACGAATCGCAGCTTAATAGGGTCGAATTCCATACCAAGAAGTTCAGCTTCTCGATTTACTTCACCAAAATTGGCGTAAATCGGAACCCCGACATTAAATTTAAAGTTGAAACCTTTGCCTTGTTGATTAAGCTGACGGAAAAATACCATAGCTCGATGCTCACCATCCTCAGGCTTTACTCTTGGCCGTACTGCTAAACGAACCGTTTGTTGGCTTTTTGCTGGAATACTTAAACGAACAGGATTGATAATCAGCCATTGATCAAGACTTTGCTCATTAGGCGGTAACGCACGGTAATTATTATTAGCATCAAAATCCCAGTTCTGCACATACACTTCAACTTGCATCGGCTCACTTCCAAGATTTAACACCGTGATGCTTTCTGTAGCCTTCTTTTCAGGTGACATTTCTATTCGAGAAGGGGAAATGGCCATTTTAGGTTCTAAGTTCTGCGCGGCATTCATTTCAGCGCAAAACAATACCCCTAACATGATGATAAACACCATTTTAATTATGGATGGTTGGACATACGAAGAATTCATATCAGGCTCATTATTTATGAAAGATTCTAGATACAGTCTATCAGTGCCTGATTACCGTTCCAATTATCATAAATATTAACTGACAAATTAGCTCGGTAATTTCCTGATTCAGTTGCCTGAGTAACGTCGACAGTAAGACGTATTCGACCTTCCGCAGAAAGTAATTTGCCACTTCCTCTTTTATATTCCAGCGGCGTGACGATACTCTCTATGTTGGTCACAGTCAGACATGAGTTTGCGCTACTGCAAATTTTATTATCGCCAATAGCCAGCCCACTGAATTGGAAATCTGCGGTTAAAAAACCTTTGAAACCACCCCCACTGTTAGACGTCGCCCGCCACACCCAGTCACTGGTGTCAGCTGTAACAATGCCATTAAAACTATTATTCACATCAGCAGCAATGTTTAGGTCAATGGGCGTACCAATCGTAACTTGGCCCGTTTTAGCCGTATTGATGCCGATGGATTGGGAGTTGCTATTGTTGCCTGTACCAGACAAGTCACCTCGTCTTAACTGGATAGATAAACGAGAAGACTCGCACCACGCAGATTCTTGCTGAGCGGCACGACTGGTTTCAGCACTCAAAACACTTAATACTGAAACGGCGGTTAAGACAAAAAAAGCCGAACGACTTAGGCTCGGCTTTTTTGCACAGGCAAACATTTGAATAGTCCTGCAAACTCTATAATTAAGAGCCTGTAACAGTAATAGTATAGCTAGCTCTTACACTGTCAGTACTGATTTGTGACAAATCTAAATCAAAAGATACTGAGCCAGTCTGTAAAGAAGGAGAAGGTGTCGTAATTTGCTCAATCGCTAAATTTCCAACTGGAGCATCACTGCCATTGTCTGTGATGGTTGGTGCTAGGCTAGTGTAACCGAAGCTACGTACACCCCAGCTGTTGTTAAGGGTAATTGTTGGATTAGTACCAGCAGCATTGTTGGTAAAAGCCAAATCGACTGTACCATTGTTCAGCACACCAGATTGAGTAGTGTTGTCAGCTACAGAACAGTCGTCAGTGGTACAGCTTGCATCAACAAGCGGACCAAACTGATCAGCAGTCATGGTTAAATCAATGTCAGTGTAACCATAAAGTATAACGACATTAGGAAGGTCGATATCAACATCGACATCCAACGAAGCTGCATTGGTAACAGGTGCAGCCATAAGCGCTGGTAATAAACCAAAAGTCAAAGCAGTTCTTTTCAAATATTTCATGGGAGAAACCTCTATCGAGTCAAGTTTTGCGAACTGTATCACACTAACTGACAAAAGATCGAGTCAGATACGCATTACTTTTGTATGAAAATTGTACCGCTCACCTTGATACAAATTGATACAATCACTAAAGAGACAATGACTTAAAGAAAATAATTTACACCCTCTTCTCAAGTCAAATGTGACTTGCAAGCATGTTATATTTGAATTACTCACTGAACTTGTATTTGACACACTTCTGCATAAAAAAACGACCCAAACGGGTCGTTAAATGTTATGTACAATTATTACTATTATAAAACAATTTCAATAATACTCAGGGGTACATCAGTCTTTGCTAAGTTCAAATAGAGCTTTAATAGCTACAACTAATGTTGCTGACCCAACAAAAAAGCCAATGTTATGCATGATATCAGTAATCATTTGCCCAATCATAGGGAACTTATCCAATGAATAAGCTGACATCATGAAGGCAATTGCTGCGATCAGGAATCGACGAGTTTCGCCTCCAGAAATATTAAGGATGCCTACTATTACACCCAACACCGCCAGTAAAGTTGGGAACCAACTAACATTAACAAATGCACCAATGACCGCGATTACCAAACCTGCTAGAAAGGCTAAAGTACCAATTTTCATAGATTACCCCCATTTGTGTTGATAGTTTGATCTGCATATATCTTGTGTCTAATCGACATTATTTTTAGCAAATCTTGTAGCCTTTGCTACATTAGCAGACTTTTTCTTGAACACAAGTCGTACCAGTAGAAGTATTACTCACAGTTTGTCACTCTTAAATTAGTGTTGCCTTAGCCCGCTACTCTTTCTATGCTTAGCCCAACTTCCAACAAGACTACTCTAATGTCTCAGCCAAAACCTATTCTAAAAGTTGCGGTTCCAACACCCTTGCGTCGTAGTTTTGACTACCTCGTTGGTCAAAACACTACTCCTCCAGTGGGTGCAAGGGTGCGAATTCCTTTTGGCCGCCAGCAGTTAGTCGGCATGGTTATTGATCATGTTACGGAATCAAGCACTCCAGCCTCTAAGCTCAAATCTATCCAGGAAGTTATTGATGATGAACCTTTATTACCTTCTCATCTTTTTAAACTGCTACTGTGGGCCGCAGACTATTATCAACACCCGATAGGCGATGTCTTTAATACTTGTTTACCAGGCTTGCTCAATAAAGGCAGCCCTGCGACCTTAGAGCCAGAATACTATTGGCAAATCACTCATCAGGGGGAACAGGCGTTCGAAAACCTTAATCGGAACGCAGTTAAGCAGCATAAAATTCTTAATTGGGCTTTGCAGCACCAAGGTGTTATCAGACCGACACATCTTAATGAGCTGGAATTGATCCCCAGCGAACTCAAACCATTAACTGATAAAGGTTGGCTCATTAGAAAAGAAATAGAGCTGAGTACAACGCCCTATTCTCAAAGCAACCCCACCCTGGCTTTGAATCCCGAGCAACAACACGCTGTTAGTACAATGCAGCAATCGATTGGCCAGTTTCACGGTTTTTTATTAGATGGGGTCACAGGCAGCGGCAAGACCGAAGTCTATCTGCAATTAATTGAGCAGGTCTTAATCAAGAATCAACAGGTTCTGGTACTGGTTCCTGAAATTGGACTGACGCCACAAACCGTGCGTCGTTTTGAACAGCGTTTTAATTGTGATATCGCCATGTTGCATTCCGGCTTGACCGATAGACAGCGTTTGAACATTTGGCTCAAAGCGAAGCAAGGACTCACTTCTATCATTATCGGTACTCGCTCTGCTCTCTTCACTCCATTTTCTGAACTGGGCTTAATCGTGGTCGATGAAGAGCATGATGTCTCGTATAAACAACAGGATGGATTTCGCTATTCAGCCCGAGACTTAGCCATCTTGCGCGCCCGTGATGAACAAGCCCCAATCGTACTCGGCAGCGCGACACCGTCCATGGAGTCGGTACACAATGTCAGTCAAGGCAAACTCACTCACTTGACCTTACGCAAGCGAGCTGCCGATGCCAAGCCACCTCATATTAAAGTATTGGATATTCGTCAGCGCCACCTGGATAACGGCCTGTCACAGCCCCTTCTCGACAATATGAAGCGCCACTTGAAA
>JAPHRL010000325.1 GCA_026195755.1 Kangiella sp.
AGAATTAACACCGCCATCCTGCACCAGAAATGCTGGTAGCCCGCTTAAATGCTTATCCAGCATCAAAGCGATTCGGCGCTCTACAATGGCACCAATTTCCGAGATCACAATCGCTAGTAAATCTGATGTTATTGCGACAGGCTCAGCATGGAAGTTGCCACCGGAAATAATATCGCCATCTTCTGGAAAGACTAACGGATTGTCGGATACCGCATTAGCTTCTGTGAGTAGTACCGAAGCGGCAAAGCGCAAATGATCAAGCGCCGCACCCATAACCTGCGGTTGGCATCGAAGAGAGTAAGGGTCTTGAACTTTTTCGCAATCTTCGTGTGACTCGTTAATCTCGCTACCTTTAATCAGGTTAAGTAAACTTAATGCCACTTGTTGCTGGCCTTTATGGCCGCGAACTTCATGAATACGAGCATCAAAGGGTGCCACACTACCCATCACGGCATCTACTGAAAGACCGCCAGCAACAATAGCGGCGGCAAAGTTATTTTCGGCACCGAATAAACCGGCCAGGGCCAATGCTGTTGAGCATTGTGTGCCGTTCAATAAAGCTAACCCTTCTTTGGCACCCAGTGTAAGCGGTTCAAGTCCAGCGACTTTTAAGCCTTCAATGGCAGAAATGATTTTGCCCTGGTGACGAACTTCGCCGACACCAATCAGAGTACAGCTCATGTGAGCAAGAGGTGCCAGATCGCCCGATGCGCCAACGGAACCTTTTTCTGGGATACAAGGATAAACTTCGTGATTAACAAGGCTAATTAATGCATCGACGGTTTCACGACGCACCCCAGAGTGGCCTTGCGCTAAACTGGATAGTTTTAATACCATCAACAAGCGCACGATATTATCTGGTAGCAATTGACCGATCCCGGCTGCGTGAGAAAGCACCAGGCTCTCCTGTAGCAGTTCCAGCTTCTCTTTGGGAATACGGGTTGAAGCCAGTAAGCCAAAACCCGTATTGATGCCATAAACGGTTTCATCATTCTTGATGACATCAGCTACAGTCTGTGCGGCACGGTCAATGACAGGGAAAAAACTGTCTTGCAACTTTACGGATACCGACTCTTGATAAATTTTTCTACAGTCGCTTAATGAAAGCTCGCCAGGGGTTAAAGTAAATTGAAACATATCGGTATAACCTCTTATGAATTTTTGTCGTTGAGCATAGGTAAGTCTAAACCTTGCTCTTTGGCACAGTTAATGGCGATATCATAACCGGCATCGGCATGACGCATCACGCCTGTAGCCGGGTCGTTAAATAAGACTCGCTCAATACGTTTGTCTGCTTCTTCGCTACCATCACAGCAAATAACAACACCGGAATGTTGCGAAAAGCCCATACCAACACCGCCACCGTGGTGTAGCGATACCCAGGTTGCGCCGCCAGCGACATTGAGCATGGCGTTTAATAACGGCCAATCAGATACCGCATCAGAGCCATCCATCATACCTTCAGTTTCGCGGTTGGGGCTGGCCACTGAGCCGGAGTCTAAATGGTCACGGCCAATGACGACAGGCGCTTTTAATTCGCCGTTACGCACCATCTCATTAAAAGCCAGGCCAAGTTTGTGGCGCAGTCCTAGTCCAACCCAGCAAATGCGTGCTGGTAAACCCTGGAATTGGATACGCTCACGAGCCATATCCAGCCAGTTATGCAGGTGTGGGTCATCAGCAATAATTTCTTTGACCTTCTGATCGGTTTTATATATATCTTCCGGATCGCCGGAAAGGGCTGCCCAACGGAAGGGTCCAACGCCACGGCAGAAAAGGGGGCGAATATAAGCAGGAACAAAGCCCGGGAAGTCAAAAGCATTACTAACGCCTTCTTCAAGTGCCATTTGGCGAATGTTATTGCCATAGTCTACGGTTGGAATGCCGTCATGATAAAAGTCCAACATGGCTTGCACTTGAATCGCCATTGATTTCTTTGCTTCTTTGCTGACACGCTCAGGATTAGCTTGCGCTTCTTTGCGCCACTCCTCAACGGTCCAGCCAATTGGTAAGTAGCCGTTCACAGGGTCATGTGCTGAGGTTTGGTCTGTGACCAGGTCAGGTTTGATTCCTCGGTTATGCAGCTCAGGGAAAACATCCGCAGCGTTGCCTAACAGGCCAATCGAGATTGCCTGGTCTTTTTCTAAGGCCTCGTTGAGTTGAGCGATAGCTTCATCAACGCTGGTCGCTTTTTTGTCCACATAACCGGTGCGAATACGAAAATCGATTCGAGTTTCATCACACTCAACCGCAATCATGCAGTAACCAGCCATAGTGGCTGCCAGCGGCTGGGCACCACCCATGCCGCCAAGACCTCCAGTCAAAATCCATTTACCTTTGGTATTTCCATCAAAATGTTGACGTCCGGCTTCGACAAAAGTTTCGTAAGTGCCTTGCACAATGCCTTGGCTGCCTATGTAAATCCAAGAACCAGCAGTCATCTGGCCATACATCATTAAGCCTTTCTTATCGAGCTCATTAAAATGCTCCCAGTTAGCCCAGTGTGGAACTAGATTCGAGTTAGCAATTAACACTCGCGGTGCATCGCTATGAGTTTTAAATACTCCCACCGGTTTGCCAGATTGAACTAATAAGGTTTCATCATCATTCAGGCGCTTTAGCGTTTCAACAATCTTGTCATAACATTCCCAGTTACGAGCAGCGCGACCGATGCCACCGTAAACCACTAAACCCTGTGGATGTTCTGCAACATCTGGATCAAGATTATTCATAAGCATACGAAGTGGTGCTTCGGTTAGCCATGATTTGGCATTTAGCTTAGAGCCATGTGGCGCACGAATGACGCGATCGGTATCTAAGCGATTCTTGTCAGTCATAGTGATATTCCTCTTTAGCGAGCTGTTAGAGCTCGGTTAATTGATGTTCAGTTTTGAAGCGGCCAGTAATTTGAAAACGACTCGCTGGATGATAAAGCTGGCTATAACTCACCAGGGTATCGTTTGACCAGGTAGCTCTATCGATACATAGCACAGGCTCGTTTTCTTGCAGCTTTAGGGTCACCTGCATAAATGGGTCCGCCTGGCGGGCTTCGATCTGGTGTTCCGCTTCGGTTAGCGGTGCGACTCGGGATAAATAGACATTGGGAGTGAGCTTGGCATAATCCTGTTTCAAATAATCTGGTGCGGCTTTAGGGTTCACGTAGCGTTGCTCAATTTGAATGGGCTTGTCATTATCTTTATGCACCATGATCGAGTGATAAATGTTTTCACCTTCGTTAAGCTCGAATCGATCCAGCAGATGAGTAGGACAATGTTCTTGTTGCAACAAAATGAGTTCATTAGAATAGTCGCCACCTCGCTCTATGATTTCTTCAGCGATGTTCCGAATCTCGAGCATCGGTGAGTAGAGCTTTTTGGGTGCAACAAAAGTGCCACGGCCTTGCACACGATAGAGAACGCCTTCTTCGGTGAGCTCATCAAGGGCGCGACGTGCTGTCATGCGACTTACTTTACAGGTTTCCACCAGCTCATTTTCTGAAGGTACACGCTTGTGTTCTTTCCAGCGCTGTTGCTCAATACCTTGCTTAATAAACTCTTTCACCGTGATATAAAGGCGAGTATTCTGTTCAGTCATTGTTGGAGCCTATATTGTTAGTTATCAGTCAGTTCCAGCTCATTTGCCAAGCTATCTGTTTGAGTCTGTTTGACTAATAAAATCAATCTTGTATGCTAGGTTGTATATACAACCAAAAACATTACTCAAAAGCAACTCCAGTAAGCAATTTTTTTAAAACAAACTTCCTTAATGTTAAACATTTAAACTTAAGAGAATCTAGTTAGCATATGAATATCAATGAGTTAATTAAACAATTTGAAGCCCAGTCTATTGTGGCGAGTGACTTTAATCACCGCAACCATTTAAGAGTCGCCTGGTTCTACTTGAATCATTACTCGATCAATATAGCTCGTGAAAAAATTCATCAAGGGCTTATTGAGCTGACCAAAGCTCTCGGTGCAGAAGACAAATATCATAGAACCTTAACCGATTTTTTCGTTGATTACTTGTTGCAGGTGAAATGGTATCTGAACAGCGAGTCATGGGATGAGGTTGAAGAACGTTGTGGCTTCTTAATGAAGGATGCAAAGTCATTAGTTAATATCTATTACTCATCAGAGGTAGTGGATTCTCAGCAAGCGCGTGAAGACTTTGTTGAACCGGACAAACTGGCTTTGGACAGGGCGACCTTAAGGCTGCAAGCTGCAGACTATCCTGTTTTTGACTGCCAGCAATACGACTCTCCAATTATTGTGTCCATGCCACATCATGGCCAATTTATTCCTCATGATGTGATCAAGAAAATGCAGCATGCGGCTTACGACAGTGCTGATACTGACTGGTATCTGGTCGATTTGTACAGTTTTTTGGATGAGATGAGAATAACTCGAATCAATGCCAATTACTCGCGCTATCTGATTGATCTGAATCGCGATAAGTCGGGCGAAGTTCTCTACGCCGGCGCTGACAATACTGAGTTATGTCCAACCAGCAACTTTGATCGCGAGCCTTTATACGGCGACTCTAATGTGCCCAGCTCGGAAGAAATTAGGCGTCGAATCGAATTATATTGGCAACCGTATCATGATCATTTAAAGCGATTAATTGAGCAGGCAAAAGAACAGTTTGGTTTTTGTTTATTATTTGAAGCACATACCATCCAATCCAAAGTTCCACGCTTCTTTGAAGGACAACTGCCGGACTTTAACTTTGGTACTAATAGTGGTGAAACCCTTAATGAGTCGCTTGCAAAAGTATTAGAAAATTTCGACAGTCGGCAGTATAGCAAAGTCATCAATGGTCGCTTCAAGGGCGGTTATATTACTCGCCATTACGCTGATCCCGACAATCAAGTTTACTGTTTGCAGCTTGAGCTTTCGCAGATTACTTATCTTAATGAGCAATTGCGTTTACTGGATAAAGCGAAGACCCAGAGTGTGCAACAGGTCATCGCAAAGTTATTCAAAGAATTGAGTCTGTCTTTGCATAATAAAAAGTAATCTGTTTCGGTTTATTTATGAAAAGATATACCGCGAAAATGTGGTCAAATTCATGCCATATTCATGCTGAACTGGTATGCTAAATACGTGTTTAATCTAACTAAAAGGTGACAAAATGCGTAAGATTTTATTAACAATCGTTTTTGCTTTATTTGCAATGCCATTGTTTGCAAAAGATGTTGTTGTGAACAGCGATGACGCGATGAAGTTTGATGTCAGCGAGATTAAAGTCAAAGCTGGTGAAGAAATTAATTTAACCTTAAATCACACGGGTAAGTTGGCCAAAGATGTTATGGGTCATAACTTTGTTGTGTTAGCGCAAGGTACTGATGTTAAGGCTTTTTCCAACGCCGCAATTCAGGCTAAAGCCAACGACTATATCCCTGAGGGTAGCGATAGTGTTTTGGCTCACACTAAAGTTATTGGTGGCGGTGAAAGCGACAGTATAACCTTTACTCTGAAAGACAAGGGTACTTATGAGTTTATCTGTAGTTTCCCTGGGCATTCTTTCATGATGAAGGGTGTGATTATCGTTGAATAAGTATATTCACAGCTGATATGAAAAGAGCGCTGATTAGCGCTCTTTTTTTACTTTCTTTTTGGAGCTGAATATTTAACTTTTAAAAGTTCGCGTCCAGTTACTGCCTCCAATCTGGTAACTTAATTCATTAGGGTGATCAATATCCCACAAGACCAGATCTGCTTTTTTTCCAACTTCAATGGTGCCGACTTCCTTTTCCAAGCCCAGTGCTCTTGCCGCATTGATGGTCACTCCTTGCAGAGATTCAAGTGGCGTCATTCTAAACAAGGTGCAGGCCATGCTCAGCATTAAAAGAATAGATTCTGCTGGTGAGGTGCCTGGATTGCTGTCGGTGGCGATGGCCATAGGAACCTTAGCATCACGTAGCGCCTGAATGGGAGGCAACTTGGTTTCACGCAAGAAATAAAAAGCGCCAGGAAGCAATACGGCAACAGTGCCTTTTTGCGCCATCTTTTGGATAGATGCTTGTGACAGGTATTCCAGGTGATCAGCCGATAGCGCATTATAGTCTGCGGCTAATCCAGCACCCGACTGGTCTGATAATTGTTCAGCGTGAAGTTTTACTGGTAAGCCAAGTTGTTTGGCCGTTTCGAAGACTTTTTTGGTTTGTTGATAGCTAAAGCCAATATTTTCACAAAACGCGTCTACAGCATCAGCAAGTTCAAGCTCTGCAATAGTTGGTAGCATTTCATTACAAACTAAATCAATATAGTCATCTGCACGATTTTTGTATTCTTCAGGTAGCGCGTGTGCACCTAAAAAGGTCGTTGCTACCCTAACAGGGAACTCCTTTCCGAGTCGTTTAGCAACCTTAAGCATTTTGATTTCTGTTTCTGTATCAAGACCATAACCTGATTTGATTTCAATCGTGGTGAGGCCTTCCTTTAGCAATGATTTTAATCGTTTTGATGCGCTATCAAATAAATTTTGTTCGCTTGCATTGCGGGTTGCTCGTACGCTCGAAAGTATACCACCACCAGCTTTGGCAATATCTTCATAATGAGCGCCATTTAGGCGCATTTCAAACTCGTTGGCGCGATTGCCAGCATAAACAAGATGAGTATGGCAATCGATCAAGCCTGGCGTTAGCCATTGGTTATGAGCATTGATCAGCGATTCTGCGTTTTTCTCCAAATCTTCGGGGTGTTCCAGTTGAGCTTGAGGGCCAACGTACTGAATAATCCCAGATTTGACACCAATGCAGGCACTGTTAATGATTCCATAATCGGTGTCATCGGCCATTGTTGCCAAATTGACATTGTGAATAAGGTAATCAAAGGGTTTTGTTTCTGCTGGGCTCATATTATGATCTCGCTTAACTTTTAATTTTACTTGCGGGTCTGCTCAACACTATTGACGACTCAGCCAACAATATTGGGATAAGGCTATTATGATTACAAATAACGATAAACAGCTATTTGCCAAACATCTTCTCACTGAAGCAGGTTGGGCTAAAGATGTTTTAATCAAGCTAGATTGTAATGGCGTTATCAAGGAAATGAAACCGAACACCAAGCTTGAGCCGAATTTTTCCGGCGAGTGCTTGCAGGGGAGAGTGATTCCGGGTCTACCCAACAGTCATTCGCACGCTTTTCAATGGGCAATGGCCGGTTTAGGCGAGCAAAGCGGAAAGAACGGTGATAGCTTCTGGACCTGGCGTCAGGCGATGTACAGTTTTGTCGACTCTATATCTCCGGATGACTTGCAGGCTATAGCTTCGGCGTTGTATATGCAAATGCTTAAGTCTGGTTATACATCGGTCGGTGAATTTCATTATCTGCACCATAATACTAACGGCGCTGCCTACGATAATCCGGCAGAGATGTCACAGCGTATCTTTGAATCTGCTAAAGAAAGTGGGATCGGTTTAACGCTGTTACCGGTTTTTTATCGTTATAGCGGGTTTGGTGAGCAGGCTCCTAATGATGGTCAAAAGCGTTTCATTCACGACCCACAAGCTTATGCGGCACTGCTTGATAATGTGGCAAAACTATCTGGGCAATATCAACAGTCTTTTGGTATTGCTCCTCATTCACTTCGAGCGGTTAATCAACAGGATCTAAGGTCTGCGATTAGTCATTTAAATACTTTAAATAACAAAGCACCGATTCATATCCATATTGCTGAGCAAATGCGGGAGGTCAATGATTGTCTGGATTTTCATGGCAAGCGACCTATTGAATGGTTACTGGATAATCAAGAAGTAAATGATCGCTGGTGTTTGATTCATGCCACTCATATGACCAAGCAAGAGACTCAAAGCGTTGCTCAATCTCAGGCCGTGATAGCTATTTGTACTACAACAGAGGCAAACCTTGGGGATGGCCATTTCCCCATGATGGATTATAAAAAGCACCGAGGGCGCTGGTCTGTTGGAAGTGATAGCCATATTTCTGTTGATGCGGCTGAGGAGTTGCGCTGGCTTGAGTATCAACAACGTCTAGCTCAACAGTCTCGAACCCTGTTAGTTGGGGGTGGGTATAGTTCTAATGGACTGTGGCTGTGGCAACAGGCTTCAAGAGCCGGAGCGCAGTCACTTGGTCGCCAGGCGGGGGTAATTGCGGTAGGAAATAAGGCCGACTTTATTGAGCTTAATTCGGATAGTTTTTCTTTAATGGGTAAGACTGATGAGCAGCTCATTGATGCATTTATTTTTAATCACCAGTTTAGTAATGATGCGATTCGCTCAGTGTGGGTAAATGGGCTGTGTCAGGTAAAAGACGGAATTCACCGTAATGAAGAGATTATAAGAGCAGAGTATAAAAATGCTATTAATCGTCTTCTTCAGTGCAGAAGTTGATTAGAACACTCTTGAGTTCATTAATATCTATAGGTTTGGCGAGATAGTAAGCTTTTAATGACTTAAATAATTCGGTATCTTGCACGGCTGGCTCGCTGCTGATCACTAGTATTTTGGTTTGCTCTAGCTGGTCATTCAGTTCGCTGGCAAAGTTGGTAAAGAAGAATGGATCTGGATCATTAAAGAAGTCTGAATTGACCATTATAACATCAAATTTTTCATGACGAATCTTTTGCAGCACTACTTGTTTGGCAGATGCTTTTTCTGTAGATACACCAAGTTTTTCGAGATAACCCAGTAACACCATTTTGTCGATCGGGTCAGAATCAAAGATTAACGCACTTATGTCTGTTTCGATTGGTGTAACTCTCTCAGCCCACACCTCTGGTTCTTCGGTTGCTAATGTGGCAACAGGAATTTCAATCCTAACTTCTTTTTCGAAGTAGAAATACTCACCTCCAAATTTTCTCAATAAGTGTTTTGCTGCAATTAGGTGCACGTTATTACTGTAGCTGGTAATGGGAGAATCATGAGAAAAGTGAAACAAGCTTTGCGTATTAATGCCTTCAATGAAGTGGGGGGCATCTGATTCAATCGAGATTCTCAATATGGTGTTGTCTTTTGTGCTTTGCCGTTGATCGAATGAAATATTGAGCTGATGAGTCCGGCAAACTTTTATCAGTTGCTCTATAAGTAGCAACAAAAACCGTTTAAAATTATCTTTGTCAATAATTAGCTGGCGATTGATTCGATCACCGCTGTAATTATCGTAAATAGTTACCTTGTTAGTTTTGGCTAAGCTGGAGAGCTCTGTTATGACTTGCTTGAGCAAATCTCTTGCCCAGATAGAGCTTTTGCGATCGCCAACATGCTGAGTAATTGATTGATAAAAGAGTTGAATCGTTTCGTCATCATGCTTAATGGGGTTTTCTAATAAAAAGCCAAGGAACTCTTGTAATTCTGTGTTGGCATCACGCCTTGCTTGAGTGACTTCAGTCTTGAGTAGGGTAAGCTGATGTTCAAGGTTCTTATTGTGTAGAAAGATATCAATAATAGCTTTTATTAAAGCCTGTGCTTCTTGGGTTTTAGTATTGTAAAGAATATTCCGAGGCAGCACCGATTTGTTTAGTGAGTCGGTCATTTTTTTCATGATTCGGCTGGTATAACTTAAACGATAGTACATGTAAGCCCATAGTGCAGCCATTAACATTATGCTGAATAGGTTGAGAAATACCTGATAGGTTTTGAGCTTTTCTTTGGCTGGGCTATATGCTAACGGCACCATCCCTAAGGTCACTTCCCCCAGACGTCTTTCAAGTTTCACATTGCGTAACACTTCCTCGTTTAATAGGAGCGAATCACTCAAAGAACTGCTTGGACTTTGTTCAATGGGTTGGTTAAATTCAATCAACTCCTCATCATCAGGAATCGATAAAGCTTCTCTATTATCGAGCTGCGCCATAATATTTCTCTGGTTATCAAAGATGGTTATTACTGCAACCCCATGATTATCTCTTAGTGGATTTAACGAATTTTTCAGGTCAACTTTATTACCAAAAGATAGGCCGTATTCAAGCTCAATGGTAAGGTTGGCAAGAATAGATTGGCTAAGATTTTGCTGTTGAAAGTAATGTTGTTTTTGACTGGATGTAATAAAAATATAGTTCGCTATTAAAAGCAGTCCAGCGACGGCAACAATAAATGCAAGATTATACTGATTGACATACTTTGCACGTTTCAAGATTACTACCCTTCGGAATCAGTTGGGGGGGTTAGTTTTAATACCAGCTTTTCGATTTCTGATTGTAACTGGTCTTTGGGGACTACTTCTAGTTCTAAAGAGTGGGCCACGTCTGTGTTATAGCGAATATCATAGTATTGACTATACCTTGTAAACTGTGATGACTCACCTGAAAGGAGCTTCAATGATGATTCTGTTAGATCGTCAACTAACATTTCTGATGTGGTATAGGTCGTGGCTACAGATCCAGCGTTAACAATACCGGTTGAGTAACCAATGATAACTTTACGTTGCCGATAACTGCTTAGTAAAACTCTGGGCAGTGTCTGGCTGTTATAAATTACTGGATCGGGTTGGAGCACGATAAAGTCTGCTTGTTGGGCAAGTGCTGGAAATTGTTGTGGGACTTCAGTGGCTTGTTTGGTTTTTACCGAGTGTAGCTTTAAATCTAAGGCATCCGCAATTTCTTGATATCCCTCCATGAAATAAGGGGTATCCATAGAATGCATGACACCTATAGACTTTGACAAGGGCAGTAATAATTTCCCAAGCAGAATTTGTCTCTTAGGATCAGGATCGTAAAATATAGCGCTTGTTGCTTTGGAGGCTTGATAGCTACTGGTAATTTCTTTCCATTCCTGAAAAGTGATCAGCGCCGCTAAGATAGTTTCCTGATGTTTTGATTTGAGTAATTCTTCCAGCGCTGTTGAGCCTAAACTGATAGTCAGCTCAGATTTGGGCTTTAATCGTTTCCAATCATCCAGTGACATATTGACTATTAGGTAGTCATTGGCAAGGGACGACAGTGAGAGGCTTTTTGCGACAGTCGAATAATGACTGGAAAAATGTTGTGCGACGATAGTGATTTGCTTATTATGGAGCGCTTGGGCTTGGATCACTTCTTGGCTTCTATCTAAGCTTTGGGTTGCATAAGCAAAATGAAATCCACCCGCAAATAGGATTAATGCTCCAAGCAGGTTGGTGATTATTTTTAAAATCCTAATGAAGCTGTCCATATTCCATCAATGTTCTAAAATTCCTTGCTAAGAATGCGCGAAATACCAATGTTATTCGCTTAGTTATTTGACTCATTTCTATAAATGCCAGCCAGGGTCTTCCGAGTCTCTGCAAGCCTAAACCCATTCTATAGGTGTTTGGTGGTTTTCGACAAGTATTTGATTTGTTTTAGAAAAATGATGGCTACCGAAAAAACCACGATGCGCCGAAAGTGGCGACGGATGCGGAGCAGATAAGATAGTGTGTTTAGGGTTATTTATCAAGCTCGATTTGGCCTTGGCCTGTGAGCCCCATAGTAAGAAAACAATGGGTTGCGAAGTGTGGTTGAGACTCTTGATAATATGATCAGTAAAGACTTCCCAACCTCGTCCCTTGTGCGAGTTTGCTTTGCCTGCTTCAACTGTGAGTACAGTATTTAAAAGCAGAACACCCTGTTTAGCCCAATGGCTCAAGTCACCATTACTAGGCGGGGTGCAT
>JAPHRL010000172.1 GCA_026195755.1 Kangiella sp.
GTCAGCGTGCCCAGGGGTGTCGACGATATTAATACGATAGTCATTCCACTTAATGGCAGTATTTTTTGCCAAAATGGTAATGCCACGCTCTTTTTCCAAGTCGTTAGAATCCATCACACGTTCTTGAGGGCCTGCGCGGTCGCCCAAAGTGCCTGATTGCTCCAACAGTTTATCAACTAAAGTTGTTTTACCGTGGTCAACGTGGGCAATAATCGCAATGTTGCGTAACTTATCGATCATAAATTTCTCAAAGGTGAAAAAATGGCGCATATTCTATACTAGATAGCGCCATTCGCACAGAAAATAGTCAGTTTAATTAAAAGAATTCTATAGTGGTTAAGACGGTTTGCCTAAAACATGATATATAACAGTTAGATAGGGAAAAATAATGAGATTGTGAATATAATGATTTTCAACAGGTTTCTACTGGTAATCAGAACTAATTCTATTTCTTCCCTCTTTTTTACTTTGATAAAGTAGTTTATCCGCCTTAGACACCAGCTGATGGTAGCTGATATTAAAGTCCTCTTTCAAGCTAAACACACCAATACTTACGGTTAAACTAATATTCTTCCCATCAACGGCTATTTTATGGTT
The DNA here is from genome assembly GCA_026195755.1 of Kangiella sp. Lineage (GTDB taxonomy): Bacteria > Pseudomonadota > Gammaproteobacteria > Enterobacterales > Kangiellaceae > Kangiella. Next base: position 598 of record JAPHRL010000172.1, read on the forward strand.
TTCAATATCTTTCCTTAGTTGCTCAAGCATCCGGCAGTGTTTATCAATACTTCCTCCTGTTAACAGCACTACAAACTCCTCTCCACCGTAGCGAGCATAAAAATCTGTCTCACGCAAAAAAACCTTCTTTAGCTCCTTTGCAACCATCACGATACATTCGTCGCCAACCACATGCCCCCAGGTATCATTAACCCTCTTAAAAAGGTCTATGTCGAGCATTGCAAAAGTTACTGCCGTTTGAGTTCGACGGGCAAGTTTGAATGCTTCATTTGCCACAGTCTCAAATCCGCGTCGATTGTATATTTTAGTTAGATCATCTTCGACACTCATTTTCTCAAGCCTTTCATTCATCGCGATAAGTTCAGAAGTTTTTACAGCAACCTCTTCCTTTAAATTTTCTTGATACTCTAATGTCAACTGTTGCGCCTCACGTAGCTGATAGCGAACCGACTCAACTTCCTTGCTGGTATAAATGGAACTCGGTTCTTGAGCAATAACTTTATGCGCGGCAAAACTTTTTACTATTCCCACCAACGGCTCGGTAATCTGCTTAGATAAACGGCGTGTAAATACTAATCCTAAAATCGAAATAATGAATAGAGCTACTATCAGTCGATAAAAATTCTGTTTATAAAAACCAATTAACTGACTCGCCTCTGCTACAGCATATATATTCCAGCCCTGCCTCGAGTTCTCCCTGTGATAGAGATAGTTATTAGCAGAGAGGTTCAACACTGGCAGAGTATTTGTGAAAGTGATAGCCTCATCCTCAGGCTCAAATCGACTCAGTTTTTTTAACCCAAGTTCATTAGATGCATAAACTATATTGTTATTACTATCGGTTACAATTAAATAGCTTACCTGCCCTTCTTTATTATCAAAACCATCGAGTTGAGGCAAGTCCAAAGAACCCTGGACTATGCCTTTAAAATTGCCATTTCGTAATAATGGCGAGCTGATAGCTACTATTGGCGCACTACCAAATCCTCTACCTTTAAAAGCTGCTGAAACGTAGTTTTTTTTGGTTTCTTTTGCGATATAGAAATAGCTACGGTCGGTAACCATTCTCTCATTGGCTGGTAACTGAACTATTTTATCAAACGCACTTTTAGGTGAGCCATGAATAATCCTTCCAGCAGCATCAGCTATCAGCATTGTGATAAACCCTTCATAGGTGCTGTTCCATTTCTCTAAAAGTTCTCGAGTTTTGGTTTCATCTAGTTGATACTCAACCAATAGTAGCGCCAAACTATCGATTGCATCTCTATGATGTTGGACATGGCTCTCTATAGAGTCGACATGGTTTTCTGCCCTTATCTTTAATAGCTGAGCAATCTGTTTTTCGGCATTATCAGCAGCGCTATCCGACAGAATTAAAGCAACAATCAACGATGGAAGCGCAATGCTAATCAGTGAAACCTCAAATATTCGGCTCGATAACTTTAACGTGGTTCGGGTAAAGTTTGTTGAGTACCACGACGCAGGAGCGAAGGGTCTTACCAGAGAGACAATAGAAACGATCAGTATGCCATTCAGTGCCTGCTTGAGTAGAACAACATGAGCAAAGTCTTGCGTACTCACCTCATAAATAAAGACGATGACCAAGTAAGTAATGGGCAACCCAATCAAGAGCCAAAAGAGCAAATCTGCTACTAACAATACAATCTCTTTTTTTAATAGATACTGTAAAACCAGTATTTCTAATATGGAAACGGCAAAAAACCATGGATTGCCAGTAGTGATATAAAGTCCCAAAGAACCCAGGAAGGATGCCATAAGTGCTGGGGATAAACCTCTGGTCACCAAGCAAAAAATGACAAAAAATTCACCAAGGTGCAAGCTCAAATTACCATAAACAGGCACTACAAAATAAAGATTAGCAACTAATGCCAACGCCCCATATACCAATCCTGAAATATATTGGTTCATAGCTCTCCTATTAACCTGCTCCCATCATGTAGCGTTATTTATTTCTACTGTTTTTCCATGGTCAATTTATTTCGACCGTTTTCCTTGCTTTGATATAATAGCTTATCCGCATTAGAAACTAGCTTATCATAAGTTATATTTAAATCTTCGACGATACTGTATGCACCAATACTCACTGTAATCGAAATGATTGTGTCTTCATAGTAGACTTCATGGTTAGCAATATTAATTCTCAGCTCTTCTAGCATTCTTTTGTGTACATCCACATCACCACCAGCAATAAACACCACAAACTCTTCGCCACCATAACGCGCTACAAAATCTGAATCACGCTTGAATCTCTTCTTCATTTCTTCTGCAACCATAATAATACATTGGTCACCAGCACTATGCCCCCATTGATCATTCACACTTTTAAAATGATCAATATCGATTATCGCTAACGTTACAGGAGTAGCGTGTCTTATCGACACTGCAAAAGCATTTTTCGCATTCTGATTAAAACCGCGGCGATTATAAATCTGTGTTAACTCATCCTGTACGCTGACTACCGCTAACTTTTCATTTGCCTCGCGAAGCTCCTTTGTTTTTGCTTCAACTTGTTGCTGTAACGTTCTTTGATATTCCAGCATAAAGAACTGCGCCTGCTGTAACTGATCCCGAACCGATTCAATTTCTGCACTGCTGTAAATAGAACGTGACTTTTGAGGTATTGGATCGTTTGCGGCAAAATGCTTTACAATATTCTCTAATGGTCGGGTTATTTGTTTGGAGAATCTTCTAGTTACCAGCAAGACAATAGAAGCAATAATTAATAAGCTAACAATCAAGCGATAAAAATCACTTCTATAGGTATCAATCAATGTATCGGGAGTACTTAAAGTAAAAATTCTCCAGCCACTGTCCGTTATGCTTTTTTTGTATAAATAAAAACTATCATTTAACGCTAATAAAGGAAGCTTTTCTGTATATACCTGCTCAACCTCTTCGACTTCAAACTCAGTTAATCGCTCAAGCTCTAAAGCATCAGAGGCGTAAACCAATTGTTTTTTCGCATCAGTAACAACAACTAAAACATCAAGTGCCTCTGAACCACTTTCGAACTTTTTAAAGTTTGCTAAGTTTAAGGTCGCCTGCACAATCCCCGCGAAAGCATCGCTTTCATAATAAGGGGCGGTAATAGCTACAATAGGGTCATTACCATAACCCCTTGCCTGGAATACATCGGATATATA